>JBJMLY010000219.1:0-2959 GCA_045805025.1 Cytophagaceae bacterium
AGTTTCCCTCCGATCATATTCCCAACTTTGAGGAGATCAATGAAAAGATACAGACTTTCACAGACTGGGAAATTGTTCCCCTCGAGGATATGGTGGAAGACAAGGAATTTATTGGTATGCTGGCAGAAAAAAAATATCCGTGCAGAACATGGATACGCTCCGAAAAGCAATTCGAAGCCGATGTGGATGAATACGACATGTTCCATGATGTGATCGGGCATACGCCTCTTCTCACCAGGCCTAACTATTGCAACTACCTGACCGGGCTTGGCAAGCTTGCCTTAAAATACATCAACAACGACGAGGCGATCGCTCTACTGAAAAGAGTTTACTGGCACACCATCCAGTTCGGGTTAAAAGTATCTGATAATTCATTAAAGATCTACGGAGCACACCTGCTTTCTTCCAATGCCGAAACCATCTATTCTCTCAGCGCAGGAGTTTCGAAATACGATCTGCATATTGAAAAGATTATGGATACGCCTTATGTAAAAGGAAGCTTCCAGGAAAGATATTTCGTCGTCAATAAATACGAAGAGCTATATAGCAGCCTGCCGGAGATTGAAAAAGAACTTCAGAGAAGAGTCAGATAAAATTTCAAAAAATAAATACCCAATATCAAAATTCAAATAACTACAATTCATGATTGTTGAGGATTTGTCATTTGAATTTTGAAATTTCGGATTTTTCAAATGTTATGGACAAAAGCAACTATAAATCCGTCAGTCATTCACAAACCACCATTACAGAGCTTATGATACCCTCCTATGCCAATTTCGGCGGCAAGATTCACGGAGGAATTCTGCTTTCTTTAATGGACAAAGTAGCATATGCCTGCGCAGCCAAGCATTCAGGCGACTATTGTGTAACCGTATCGGTGGATACAGTGGATTTCCTGCAGCCTGTGGAAGTCGGAGACCTCGTCTCTCTTCTGGCATCTGTGAATTATGTAGGAAAAACCTCACTCGTCATAGGAATTAAGGTTCTGGCCGAAAATGTTACGAAAGGAAATATCAAGCATACCAATACTTCATTTTTTACGATGGTCTGCATGGGACAGGACGGTAAACCCAGAGAAATACCCGGACTGATCCTGGAGAACAGAGAAGATGTGAGAAGATACCTGGAAGCCATCAAAAGAAAGGAATTAAAGAATAATTACCGCCAGGAACTGAATAACCAAAAGACAAGAATGACCGTAGAGAAGGAATTGTATATGCTTGATAATGAAAGATGCGTGATTAAAAACTTATAGCTTAGCCTTCCCTTGCAAATGTCGAAATAAGCTTTATTTTTGAATTATACTTAACCTTAAATTTTTAAAACTATGACCGAAGAAAAAAAACCACAATCAAAAGTAATGATGATCATCATATGTTGGATCCTTGGTGGATTCGGAATTCACAGACTTATGATGGGCTATAGCAACTGGTGGCTGATGCTGATCACTCTTGGCGGATGCGGAATCTGGCAAATAATTGATCTTATTAAGATTGCAACCGGAAGCATGAAAATGGCCGATGGACAAGACCTTACCTAGTAAGATTGTAAGAATACTATTTAGATATTCCGCTCATAACCTGATCTATTCGGTTGTGGGCGGATATTTTATTTTATCCCTGCTGCTCTATATGTTTACAGGGATAAATATTTGCATACCTTGTATCTTTACACTTATTTTCGGCAGAAACTGCTGGGGTTGCGGGATGAGCCATGCCATCATGGATGTGCTTCAATTCAACTTCGCGGAAGCCTGGCATCATAATTCCCTTGTTTTTATTGTCATGCCGGCCGGACTATATTTCATAATCCGGGACTTTTTAAGCTTCCTGGAAAATGAAAAATCTATTGCTCAAAAGTAATTTCTACTTTCTTTCCGCTCAGCTCTTCCAGCAAGGGCTTTAGAATAAGCTGGGCATTCGCTTTGGTCTGATCCAGAATCTTCATTTTGGTGGCTGCATTCAACAATTGCTTTTCGGCCTGGACATATGCCTTATCGATCAGTTTGGCATCGTCGTAATAAAGCAATTTACTTTCCAGATTATATACTTTTGACTCCTGGTGATTAATCTTAAAGTAGCATACTTCCGGGGCAGGTACGCGTACTGAAACTTTCTCCGGATCAATCTGAATTTTTGTGCTGTCAATTTTTGTCAGGTCTATGCAGCCCACGACTTCCCCGCTTACCATTAAAACCACCCGCTGATCAGGCCACCAATTGACCTCTTGCGTGTTTTCAACAATGTCTTTTATAAAAAACCGTACAAGCTCCAGCTTACCCATTGCCTCGATCTTTTCAATGATCATGTTATGATTAACAACCATTTTTTCTTCCTCCGATTCGGTGCGACTGAGTCTATACCATAAAACACAAATGAGAATGAGCAATGCCCATGGAAGGGCGGTAAACAATACTTTCCGGATGTTCATAGTTGGTTTTTAGCTATATAAATATCAGCTTATTGAATCAATTTAAAAAATCGGCCTTTTTACAATGATTAATAATGCAATCTTGTTAAAGAATTATCCGTAGAGTTAGTATCTTCATAGTATGAACGAGAAGAATTTTGATTTTTACAGAAATCTTGGCGTAGATCCATTTAAGAAACTTGCCGCCATCGGAGGCTTTAGTTCCTATACCGATCTGGAGCTAAGCTTCCCTTTCATTAAAAATTCTCAAAGCATTCTTGAACTGGGAGCCGGTTATGGCCGCTGCCTGGATTTTTTTATCGCCAAAGGATTTAAAGGTAAGCTGATCGCCGTGGAACAAAGCGAGCCTCTCGTTCAGCATTTGAAGAGCCAATATGGCGACAAGGCTGAGATACTTCAGGAAGACATAAAAACCCTTCAGCTAAAAGAAAATGTGGATGCAGCACTCTGGATGTGGTCTGGCATCATCGATTTTTCCAAAGAAGAACAGCTGAATACCAGCAGGCACATTGTTTCCCTTCTGAATCCC
>JBJMLY010000220.1:0-3782 GCA_045805025.1 Cytophagaceae bacterium
CCAAAACCCGGTGGAGATAAAATAGGAAGAAGAAGACTTGATACCCACTTTCTGGGATTTGAAAAGCTCGGCGCAAAATTCAATTACGATTCACAAGACAGTTTCTATAACATCGATGCCTCCGACCTGAAAGGCTGTTATATGCTGCTGGACGAAGCTTCCGTTACCGGCACAGCCAATATCATAATGGCCGCTGTACTTGCCAAAGGAAAAACAACCATCTATAATGCTGCCTGCGAACCATATCTGCAGCAGCTTTGCGCCATGCTCAACAGAATGGGCGCAAAAATCACCGGTGTAGGATCCAACATGCTTCACATTGAAGGCGTGGAAGCGCTTCAGGGAACAGAACATACCATTCTCCCCGATATGATTGAAATCGGAAGCTTTATCGGATTGGCAGCAATGACGGCTTCAGAGCTTACGATCAAAAACTGCAGAATCGATATGCTGGGCATTATTCCCAATATTTTTGAAAGACTGGGGATCAAAATGGAATTCAAGGGAGACGATATCTATATTCCCACTCAGGAAAATTATCAGATCGATACGTTTATAGACGGTTCTATCCTTACCGTAGCGGATGCGATATGGCCCGGCTTCACGCCCGACCTGATGAGCATTGTGCTGGTGGTAGCAACCCAGGCTAAGGGATCAGTTCTTATTCATCAGAAAATGTTCGAAAGCAGGCTGTTCTTTGTGGACAAGCTGATCGATATGGGGGCCCAGATCATCCTTTGTGATCCACACAGAGCCTCTGTTATTGGACTTAACAAACAGGTCCCTCTCAGAGGTATCCAGATGACTTCTCCAGACATACGTGCCGGGGTGGCTTTGCTTATTGCAGCCATGTCTGCCAGCGGCAAATCCATTATTCATAATATCGACCAAATCGACCGAGGCTACCAATACATAGACAAACGCCTGAATGCCTTAGGCGCAGAAATCCGCAGAATTTAAACTTAAATTGTACTATTTGGGTTTATTCCTTACTTCAAACGTGATTGTATGAAGTTTCTTAATATATTGGCCTGATAATTACGATGAAGTCACTCTACACAAAGTTATTTATTGCAGGCTTGCTGATCGTGAATACTATTATTCTAAGTCAGCATCTATCTCAGAACACCAGTCCTGATACCAGCAATCTTTTTGTCGTAAGGGAAAAGAAAAAATGCGGTTATATCAACTGCAATGGAGACCTCATTATTAAACCTGCATTTCGTGCCGCCGGTGTTTTTACAGGTAATCTTGCCAGAGCCATGCAGGACAGCCTTTGGGGATTTATCAATACGAAGGGCGAGTTTATTATAAAGCCGCAATTTACGCTGGCTCAGGATTTTTCCGAAGGACTTGCAGAAGTATGGGTTAATGACAAACATTTTTATATTGATACCCTGGGACACGCTGTTTTTGAAACATCCTTTAAAAATACGGGCAAATTCTCGAATGGACTCTCTAAAGTATATTCCAATGAAGGGTTTACAAAAGGCTTCATTAACAACAAGGGAGATCTTGTTATTCCTGCCGATTACCTGTATGCAGAAGACTTTTCGGAAGGACTGGTCAATGTATCCGAGAAATTTCTGGATGTAAAAGGAGAACCGGCCATTGAAGCAAAAGATTATAAAATCATGAAAGGCTTTTCCGAAGGTCTCGCAGTCGTGGTGAAGAAAGATGGAAGCCCGGCATTTATCAATAAGAATGGCCAGATAGTCATTGAACTAAAAGAACTGAATGTTTCTTCGGCGTATTGTTTTTCAGACGGACTCGCCGTCGTCAACGAAACCGGAAAAGATCACCGTTCGGGATACATCAACAGAAATGGAAAGCTATTGATCCCCTTTAAATTTGCCGAAGCCAATGGCTTCTCCGAAGGCCTTGCCGGCGTCAGAGATGAGCTGAACGGGCTCTGGGGCTTTGTAAATAAAAGAGGGGAATGGATCGTGAAACAAAGATTTACAGATATACCTTCCGAGGGCTTCCAAAATGGCCTGGCCCTGGTTAAAGAAAATGGCAAATGGGGATACATCAACCCCCGGGGCGAATATATCTGGCAGGAAAAATAACCTCTCTCTTCTGCAAAACTCTCTTATTCAGGTCTTTTTTACATGATATTTATCGAATCTCCCGTATCTTTTTTGAAAAAAAATAAATGTAACTATAATTATATATTTTTGAATTAAAAAAATATAATTATTAAAATAATATTAGTGGAGGGCTATTTAATATTAATATAATCCCAACTAGCATTGTTTCTTAGAACCACTCCCATCTGTTACTTTATCTAATTATCAGGTATTTATATCAAAAAAACACATCTAAATCCAACTCACTTCGTATACATAATTGTATACTGCATTTAAGTAATATTATTTTGTAAGTTTTTGATAAAAACTCTTTAAATCATGAATCGAAATTTATTGAAAGTCATTATAGGATTTTGCTGCCTGGTACTTATTCTGGCTGCAGGAATAACCAATGTCAATGCTCAGATTGCCTCCTGCGGAACTACAGGAACGATAGGCGTAAATCAGATTTGCAATGGAGATTTTGAACGGGGAGACAGCTGTTTTACAACCCAATATTTACGACATGATATACAGCCCGATGTAAGTTGTGGTTCATGTTACAGAAACTGGTCAAACCCGAATGAATATGAGGTAGTAACGAATGTGGTGACGCAATTCCATACAGGTTTTACCAGTACTCCCACAGACCACACTCCTACCGGAACCAATCACTTTATGGCGATTGACGGTGCCTGTAATGTGGGACAGAAAGTCTGGCAGCAAACCGTTAATATAATCCCATCGACCAACTATTATTTTACCATGTGGTTTACCTCATTGCACAGCAGCAATCCCGCCTTGCTTCAGTTTGATATTAACGGAACCAATGTTGGTCTTCAGCAACAATTAGGAGCGGCGGATGGAATCTGGTATCAATACACATTCACGTGGAACTCCGGCGCCTTCAGCGGACCAGGAACGATCAGTATTGAAAATATGACCGTAGCCGGATGTAACAACGGTAATGACTTTGCGATTGATGACATTTCCTTCGTATCAGGATGCGCCTTCGGTGCTGCCGGTCCTCAACCGGACCTTGGCCCCGATCAGAATCTTTGTCTTGGTGCAGTGACGTTAAATGCCAACGTACCCATGACTCCCACTACTATTGTAAGATGGAGCACTGGTGCCGGAGGAGTCGCTGGTGCCGGACCATATACCATACCTATTTCCACAGCAGGTACATACTCGGTCTGTGTTCAGGACAACGGATCATGTATTAAATCCGATATCATCAACGTTACTGCCAGCTTTTCTGTCGATCTGGGACCCGATGTTGTTTTATGCAACCCCACAAATGCGACGCTCGATGCCAAGCTAACTTCTGCCGGTATTACTTATAAATGGTACAAAAACGGTGTGGCTATTTCCGGCGCAACAGCCAGGACTCTTAATGTTACCAGTCCAGCCACCTATAGTGTGGATGTCACGATCCCCGGCTGCGGAACAAAATCAGATGCTATAATAGTAAGTACCCAGGCACCTACACCGAGAGATACAACTTTCTGTCCACCGGCAGTTCCTGTGGTTAAAGTTACAGGTACCGGCACGTATAACTGGTACGCGGATGCAGTGACTAATACTGTATTAGGCACCGGCAATTCATATTCACCGGCTACGGCACCCGGATCCACTACCACATACTGGGTAAAAGATATTTCCACTTTCTCCTATCAGGTCGGGCCCACTACGATGGTACCAGGAGCCGGA
>JBJMLY010000221.1:0-4343 GCA_045805025.1 Cytophagaceae bacterium
GGGCGGTCATGGAATCATGATTTCATCCAATAACAATCTTGTTCAGGGTAACTATGTGGGACTGGATGCCTCAGGTACAATCGCTATGGCCATCGCTACCAACGGACTTTATCTTTATAATGCATGGTACAATACGATTGGAGGATCAAACGCTACTGAAAGAAATATTTTTGCCAATTGCAATAACTATGGTGTTCTTATTGAAAACGGAGGCTCAAAATGCCGAAGCAACTGGCTTTTTAATAATTACATCGGCGTCGACAAAAATGGAAATACATCTCAGTCCAACAACAATACAGGGGTTCGAATCAAAGGCGCCAGCTATAATTTCATCGGCTGGACGGGTGCTAACCAGGGTAATGTGATTAGCTCGAACAAAGATTGCGGAGTGACGCTCGAGGGAGATTGCGACAGCAATACAGTCGCTGGTAATTATATCGGACTTGGGGCTAATGGAACTACCGTATTAGTGAACGGTACCAGCAATAGTCATCATGGTATATATGTTCAGGGTGCTGGGTCGACCTATACCAGCATCAAAAATAATGTAATTGTAAGTCCCGGAAGAGGAGCTGCCATTAAGTTTGATAATGGTGGATTTGACACACTTTCTGCCAACTACTGCGGTACCGATTATACCGGGCTTGTAGCTGTGGGGGCCGGTACTGGTTCCAGCGATCACGTGATCAATTTTGCCAACGGGAACGTTTCCAATGTCACGATTGTGAATAATGTCGTTGCCTGCGGTAAAGGCGATGGCATCAGGGCTGATGGGGTTTGCAGCAACCACGTGCTGAAAGGCAATATTGTCGGTATGAATAAAAACGGACTGGGCGGCACTGCCTTTGGAAATCTCGGTACGGGAATTTATTACTCCAACGGGGCCACCAAGGTTAATCTTATTATCGGCGGAGTCAATGCTTCTGACAGGAATATTGTTTCATCCAATGGACGCGGAGCGCCTAATGGTTGCTCGAGCACGATCGGATATGGAATTATTATCGAGCAGACCAATGGGGCTACCATTCAGGGGAACTACATCGGTGTCGATGCTTCCGGTAATACAGCAGCCGGTAACGGCGGTAGTGGTATCATGATCAACGGAGGCAGCAACAATATTCTGATCGGCGGGACGGTCGTGGGCGCCCGAAATATCGTTTGCAGCAACGGCTTCAATTGTTCAGGGCCTCCGGCCAACGTAAGGCACGGAATCCAGTTTGTAAGCAACGGGACCGCCACCAGCATGCTGGTGCAGGGAAACTATGTGGGAATCGGCGCTGATGGAACGACCCTGCTTGGTAATTCCGAAGAAGCGGTTTCAAGCTGGCAGACTCCGAATATCATCATAGGCGGGAATACACCGGCATACAGAAATGTGATCGCGGGAAGTGACAAAGGTGTGTTCCTTCAGCCTTCTTCTTCCACAGGCTGTAAAATCATCGGTAACTATATCGGAACGGACGCCAGCGGAACGCTGGCCAGACCCAATAATATCGGGGTGCACATCGCTGGTCCTGCGGGCACCTATATTGGCGGTCCTAACGCCGGAGACGGCAACCTGATCCTGTTCAACAATCAGCACGGTATTGAACTGGACGATGCGGATAATACCATCATTCAGCAGAATTACATTCAGAACAACGTAGGAGACGGAATCCGTATGCAGGCTTCGTCCGGAAATGGAACGGTTGGCGTGCTCGTGGGAAGTCCGACCAACACGGCGTTGGGAAATATTATCAGTGGTAATGCCAACGGAATTAACATCATGGACGCGCCTTCTCAGAAAAACCAGATCAGAAGGAACAGCATTTTCTGTAACGGAACCGCCAGACAGAACGGTATTAACCTGAATGGGCTCGGAAATATCAATATCGACATCGATCCGCTGGTTTCCATTTCTCCATGGATCACAGCTCCTAATCCGGGAATCACCGGTACTTTTACGAATCAGTCTCCGCTGGCGGGCACAGACGTGATCGAAGTATTCTACGACAACGCTTGCGGTACCTGCCAGGGTAAAACTTACCTGGGCGATGCCACCAGCCTGAATTCACCGGCAGCGGGCGACTGGTCCTTCAGTCCTCTTCCTGCGGGCTCTGATTGTTCGCCAAAAGGCGGCGCAAGCTGCCTGGTCGGTGTTCAGAATATCACGGCGACCAGAACAGACAACCTTGGAAATACATCGGAGTTCATGACCTGTACGCCGGTCGTGATGCCTGTTACATTCCTGTATATTGAAGCCAAACGATTCTCTTCGGATGAAGTGCTGATCGACTGGGCAACTGCTACGGAAACAAACAATGCCTATTTCGAATTGATGAGAAGTATTGACGGAACTACGTTTGTGCCGGTCGGAAGAATTCAGGGAGCGGGTAATTCGTCGGTAGTCAATAAGTATTCATTTACAGATCAGAACCTGTCCTCAGGCATGTATTACTATATGCTTCAGCAGGTAGACGTAGACGGCAAACGCAGTCTGTCCGATATCCGCTCGGTAAACTTAGGACCTAATGACAACCTGATTGAAATTGTACCGACTTCTCTTGCTCAGGGAGATCTCGTCAAGGTGCTGAACCTTTCCGGAAATCAGATCATCAGCCTGACGCTTACCGATATGACCGGTAAGATCCTGGTAGAGAACAGAAGCCTGAAAAGTACAGAGAGCAGCATCAATACTTCAGGATATGCTTCTGGCATGTATGTGGTAAGAGTAGAAACTTCTTCTGCAGTAATCGTCAAGAAAATATTTATCTACTGACTGATTTCTCATCATAGGTTAAATTCCGGATATAAATTTTATCTCCTGATTTTACTATCTCCTGTGCCTGAATGCTATCGATTATTATTAAGGGTTTGTCATTCTGGCCATAGCTACTAAGAAAGACGAAGAATGCAACAAAAAAAGATAATGACCTCATGCTACAAAATTAGTTAAAAAATTATATAGATTCGGAGTGAGCCATTTCGCAGGCGGCATGGTCTTAGTAGCTTAACAAGCGCTATTATTCTTGTGCTAATTAAGCACAAAGGCTAAATTATTATTTTTTTAATTTTTAAGTTTCCATTCTAATCCTATATAGTGATGAAACCAAAATTCTTCCAATTTGAACTTCCTAATGAAATGAAGAAGCTTCTTATAAGAGCGGATGAAATAGAATCTATAAATAAGTTTGATACAGACCTTTCAGAACTAACTGGCAGACCTGATGATATGCCTTATTTAATAGAGATTCATACTAAGTTAGAAATTTCAGGGAAAAATAGACTTGTATCCTGTTTTCCTGATAGAGCAAGTAGAGACAAAGTATTTAACAAAATAAATCCATTCATTGGACACCTTTAAAATTAGTAACAATGCAGAACAAATTCTTTGAATTCATTGATAAGAGCAATCCTGAAGAAGTAAGAGAGGTTATTTTCAATACGGACGAAATAACATCTGTTGAGAAGTGTCATCTGAAGGGCCAAACATCCTTAGATCCTGAGGGGAAAGATAAATATATCCTGGCTATTTATACAAGAAACAATGTGCTTGGTAAACGTAGTAATTGTCTAGTGCTTTCTTTTGAAACCCAGGAACTGAGAGACGAAGCTTATGGTAATATGCATTCCTCTCTTACTCCAACCCGTTATGAAGCACAGTGGTACCCGGTTTAATATTTTCACCTTCAGTGCTTTTTGAAAGAGAAGTCAGAAGAACTTTTTTGGGTAAGCTTTTTTGAGGAGTATCAACCCACATTTTTCGTTCCTTCCGGTACTCTTTTTTCAGTCCCAATACAAGATCTTCCTGGCATAAAGTATTATCGCCTCTTTCCATAATTCTTATTGCGCAATATCGGAGCACATTGATAAGCATTCCACCGGTGACTTCCTTGCTCATGGCAAGCTCTTTAAAGTTTATATCCTCTGCAATAGTGAAACCGGTCTTCAAGAATGTATTTTCCCAAAGCTTTAGCCTTTCTTCTTCGTTTGGCGCAGGAAATTCTACAAAAGTCTGGAAACGTCTGGTAAAGGCTTCGTCAATATCAAAGAGTTTGTTGGAAGCCAAGATCACGATACCATTGTAATTCTCAATTCGTTGCAGAAGATACGATACTTCCTGATTGGCATAGCGGTCGTTAGAACTTGATGTTGCTGTCCGCTTTCCGAAAAGCGCTTCCGCTTCATCGAAGAAAAGTACCCACCCTTTGTTTTCGGCCATCGTAAATATCTTTTCAAGGTTTTTTTCCGTCTCCCCTATGTATTTTGATATGATGGTGGAGAGATCCACCACATAAACAGGCATTCCAAATGCTTGCCCCAATAATGTTGCGGTAAGTGTTTTTCCTGTGCCTGAAGGTCCA
>JBJMLY010000222.1:0-15523 GCA_045805025.1 Cytophagaceae bacterium
CTCAAAAGATCTTTGACTCTGTCATCCACAGGTAGCTTTGGATCTTTATAGGGAAGACGTTCCCCGCATTCTGAAAAATCAAGAGAAGAACTAAGAATCAGCATGGGAGCTGCCAACAAGACGATTTTTAAAAAGGATATTTTCATGTAAAACAACGTTACTTAGTGTATATAGTACACAAATATAAAATTTTAAATTAAAAGATAAAAAGCTTTTAACTTTCTAAGAGAAACAAAATATTTAAAAAAGCAGTCTAATAAATTTAAACATACACAAATTGATTTTTATCGATTAAAAATAATTATTAATCAGTATGGTTAAAATAAATACCAATGAAATTACATTAAACCTACAATATATTTAATTTAAAGAAGAACTTTGCAAAATAATTATATAAAGGCTTGTCTATTAACATTCAAGGCCCTTAATTTGAGCATTACCCTTTTTACCAGCTATGATTCATTTTTTAAAAGAGGGACTGTGCTGTCCCTCTTTTTTTTACTTCCAGGTAACCCATCCTTTAAGGATATGTGTAAATTTTCCTGTAAAATTATTAGTGTTTTTTCGCTCAATTCAGTAGAGAATTTCCAGAACCCCTGACAACCAACATCTAATTGTTATAAGCATTATCTGAATTTTAAACAGATAATATCCAACCAGCGATGGATAGAAAAAGGGAGCCTAAAGCTCCCTTTTTCCTTTACAGATTTTATGAAATGAACTAATTTAATGCTTTCAGTACGAGACTGCTTTTTATGCTCATGTTCATTCCCATTGATTTGGTGGATGAATTAATTGTTCCGGTTAAGGTTCTGAACATACCCTTTGTACTATCAAAAGTACTCACGATTTTACCGTCGCTACTGCTTTCAGGCATCATGGCTTTGTCTTGTGCCGGCATTCCCATATCATTTCCCGGATTGGTATTCACTCCCCCCATATTCATATCCATATTCATATTTCCATTCATATCCTGATTCATATTCATATTCTGACCTGAATCATCCTGGATCACTACATTGTTATTATCGCACATCTTTGACATGTCCTGCTTGAAATTACAGTTGATGGTGGCAACACCAGCTACAATAGATTCTGCTTTTACCGTCATATCCATTCCTGCCGCTTTCACTGCGATCGTCTGACCGGCTTGTATATCTCCTTCGGGCAGCTTTAACAGTTCCAGGAAATCATACGGAAGAAGATCAATTTGTTTGGCATCCTCTTTTATCTGCACTCTTTTTTCATGTGCCTTTCCCACAGTGGATGCGGTGTACCCCCCCTTCAGCGTACCTGTCTTGGGATCAAATTCAGCATTAACACTCAGTTGTGTACCGTCGGGATAGGTAGCCGAGGTGCTTACTTTATTTTGTTCCGCTTTTCCGGTAACGACCATGGTCGCATTATCCTGCATAATCATGTATACAATTTTCTTATAAGTAAAATTGCCCTTTTGATCTACTTCGACCGGACTACTCAAAGCCTCTTTCGGAATGCCTGCCAGGGAGGCCATTACTTTCCCGGCACTGTTGGTAACCTTGAACTGTTCTACATACAGCAAGGCATCTGCAGTTCCGTTGGCTTGTACGGAATTCACTTTGAGGGCAAAAATCATATCGGTCTTATAAATATCCGTATGAGCGGTATTCATTCCCATACTTATATTCATGGAAACCTCATCGGTTTCTAGGGTATGAAAGCGATAAACAGTTCCCGCTTTCCATTTATAGACCAGATCAACCGCCTTGGCTGCCAGAGAAATAAAAGAAAAAATGATCGATAAAAATAAGATGTTAAAAATTTTCATAATAGTTATTTATGGATGTTTCCCATCAGAATTACAATTGTCGTACCAAAGTTTAATTCAGTTCTAATACACCCCTAATTCAAGCCTAATAGAACATCCGTTAATTAGGTCTATAAACCATTAATTCACTAAACACACTTTTTATGAACACGCGAATAATTTTTATGACAGGGCTTATCGCAGCGGGACTAAGCTCGTGCATGGTGGTAAGACCGGGAGAGGTAGGATATATTCAGACAGCAGGACACCTGCCCGAGAAACCTGTTAAGCAGGGTTTCAGGCCGTACAATCCATTTATAAGCAAGCAGGTAAAGATGAAGATCCGGGTTATTGAAATTTATGAAGAACTGCTTGTTCCCAGTAAAGAAGGATTAAGCATCAAAACAGAAATCAGCCTTCTTTATCACATTGATCCGGATAAGGCCAGAGAGGTTTATGTGATGTTCGGAGATGATTACGAAGAGGTGGCTGTTAAAAGTAATTTAAGAGCGACGACAAGAGAAATCTGTGCTAAATATGAAGCCAAGGAATTGTACGCCACAGAACGGATCAAAATTGAGCAGGGAATTGCCGAAGAGCTCAGAAAGCATATATCCCAGTATGGTTTTATCATCGACGCTGTTCTGCTAAAGGATATTGAAATGCCGGCACAGATGACTCAGGCTATTGAAAAAAAGGTAGAGGCAGAACAAGCATCGCTGACGATGGACTACGTCATACAAAAGCAGAAAAAAGAAGCCGAGCGGATGCTGATTGAAGCAGAAGCTATCAGACAATCGCAGGAGATTATAAATAAAGCGATTACAGACCTGGCGCTTAAATACCGTTATATTGAAATGCTCAAAAGTACAGGGACTTCGCCAAATTCAAAACTTATTTTTATGGACAAGCAGTCACCTGTTATCGTGAATCCTTAATGAGTGCTGTCAGCATATATAAAAGGAGAAGCCCCGCATAACGGGGCTTCTCCTTTTATTGACTTTAATTAACGTCCTGATTAAGCGGCAAACTTCTGCACACGGGCAGAAAGCTGGCCGGCCAGAAAGGCCTCGATCTTTGGCAGCTGAGTGCTCACCCATGATTGAACACTTGGGTAATTACTCTTCACGAATTTTTCAACTTTAGGGTAAGTTTTAAGAACATATTGCTGCGCTTTCAGAAAATTACCGGCAGCGAAAGCCACCGCTGCTGCAGTAACCACAGGAACCCTTTTAGCAACAAATTTCTGTGCTTTTCTGAATTTAACAATCGCTGTTTTTTTAGCGGTTTTCACAATAGGTGCACTTACAATCTTCACGGCGTTGATTTTAATCAGCTTATTGCTTCTTTTCCCGAAACCGCGAACCGCATTTACTGCAATATTGGCTGTCTTAACACCATCTTTATAAATGCCATTGAAATCAATTTTTGCAATCCTTCTGGAGATTGTTCTGACCAGAGGCTTTGCGAAATCATTATAAACATCCTTTGAATAAATGATTGCGTCTTTTTTTATGATAGTAAGGTTTTTGATCCCTTTTTTTACAAATTTGTTCATCGTCTTTCTCAATTTTTATCCCAACTTTAAACCCACAGGAGAAGTACTACTTCCTCCTCTCTATTGTATATTTAACCAGCTGGGAAAGGGATTGTTTATAGACAGATTCAGGGAATTCATTTAATATATGGATGGCATCCTGCTGAAAGTTTCTCATTACTTTTTCTGCATATTCAATACCACCTGAGCTTTTAACAAAATTTATGACCTCGGCTCTTTTTTTGGGCTTTTCGCTTTCGTTTTTTACAATGCCTACGATCCTCCTTTTTTCAAGCCAGGAAGCTTTACTGAGAGAATGAATAAGAGGAAGGGTCATTTTCTTTTCTTTGATATCCAGACCAAGAGGCTTACCGATCTCGTAATCGCTTCCATAATCAAAAAGATCATCCTTAATCTGAAAAGCCATACCTACCTTTTCTCCGAATGTCTTCATTTTACTGATCGTTTCATCACTGGCCGAAACGGAGGATGCTCCCACCGCACAGCAGGATGCGATCAGAGAGGCTGTCTTCTGCCGTATAATTTCGAAATAGATTTCTTCGGTAATATCAAGATTTCTGGCTTTCTCAATCTGCAGCAATTCTCCCTCACTCATCTCCTTCACAGCGTTTGAAACAATCTTCAGAAGATGAAAATCGCCATTGTCTACAGAGAGCAGCAAACCCCTGGATAAAAGATAATCACCTACCAGTACCGCTATCTTATTTTTCCACAAGGCATTGATTGAAAAAAAGCCTCTGCGATAATTGGCATCATCCACGACATCGTCATGAACGAGGGTTGCCGTATGTAAAAGCTCAATGAGGGAAGCTCCTCTGAAGGTGGATTCATTAATCTGACCGCATAACCTGGCGCTGAGAAATACAAACATAGGCCTCATCTGCTTTCCTTTACGCTTAACGATATAGGTCATGATTTTATCCAGCAACATGACATTGCTTTTCATGGAAGCCCTGAATTTGGATTCAAAATTCAGGATATCACCCTCAATCGGACCCTGAATACTTTTAATATCGGCGGCAGACATGCTGCAATAATACGGACTTTATTGAAACAGGCCGGAATATATTTTAAAAATTAAGCGAGCTACGAAGCCGGACAAAAAAAGGATACGAATTTCTTCATTTTTCCGGCTTCTGAGCATTATTTGGATCATTAAGAACAATTTTGAGGTATATATATATCAATTTTAAAAAATACATTTTTTATGTTACTTTTTTAATAAAAAGCATAAATTATCTAATTACATGGATAATATTTAATATTTTTTATAACTATTTCCTTTAAAAACAATAAATTAGCTGCGTTGTTGAAAGGGAGAATTAAACGAAAATTAAAAAATATTTAAAAATACAAGTTACCTAAAGATCAATAATCGTATTAACACAAAAATTACCCTTAAACTCTTTTAAAAACTCTACATACAACTTTTCAACTATGAAAAAACTAATACCTATTCTACTTGTCATTCTGATGATGACGGTTTCTGCGATAGCGCAGAATCTCCAGATCTCCGGAGGAAATGACTTTTCTGCGGCAGTCTGTGATAACCAGCAGGTGTTTGTCTGGGGAGAAAACAATTCCGGACAACTTGGACTTACTGCAGCCGATGTACCGGTAGCCTCGGCATACAGCAATACCCCCACATCCGTTCTTCGTGGAAACATAAGCAACGTTGCAGGTGGGACTACTTATGGTAATTTACCTGCCATCAGGCAGGTCGATGCCGGTTCCGGTGCGCATATCTTAGGTCTTTCCTGTGCAAGCCAGGTCTGGAGCTGGGGAAATAATGCCAATGGACAACTAGGGCGTAACACAACAACGACCAGTGCCGTTCCCCAAAGAGTATTACGCGGAGCGCAGGCAGCCAATGTAAATGTCAATGACCCTAATGGAATTTTCCTTAATAACATTTTTTATGTCTCAGGTGGTAACAACTCTTCTTTTGCACTGGAAACAGGCACAGGAAAGGTGCTTGCGTGGGGACAAAACACCAATGGAGAACTCGGAGATGGTACCTTAGTTGACAAATCAACACCTGTTTATGTATTAACAGCAGCTGCAACACCCTTAACCAATATCATTCAGATTGAAGGGGGAGACGATTGCACCTATGCCCTGGACGCAAATGGTAACGTATGGTCATGGGGAGATAACTCAGGAAATAAACTGGGAAGACCAGGAGCAGGTAATCAGGTCTATGCGGCACGGGTAGTTCAGGGAGATCCACTGAATAATGGATATTCTTCCACACCAACACCGACTGTATATCTTAATGGTATTGTACAGATATCCGGTGGTGATACCCATTGCCTTGCTCTTGATCAAAACGGGAACGTATGGTCCTTTGGTGGAGACTGGGGAGAGGGTCAACTGGGCAGATCCGGTGGTTCTGTTTATCAGGATGACGCCAGAAAAGTGTCTATTCCAGGATTAGCTACTTATGCCACTTCTAATGCTCAATTCTTAGGAAACGGAGTAGATGGCAAAGCAGTATACGTGTCTGCAGGTCAGGCCAATTCTGCTGTTGTAATGGCAAACGGAAAAGTCGTTACATTCGGTGCCCGCGGACTATACAATTCAGGCTCTACTACTGTTGCTCCTCCTGCCACTGCAATTTCCTGCCCTACTCCAGCAGGTGATATGATTCCAGCAGGATCATTAGGAGATGGTAATGCTGCGTGTAATTCTGGATCATGCAATGGAAAGGCTACTCAGTTCAGCCGTACTCCGGTATATGTTCTCAACCAATCTACGGGAACAGCTTTAACAGGCATTACTCAGGTATCTGATGGAGATGCCTGGTTTTATGCTATCTCAAGTACAGGAGCAGCCTACGTATGGGGATGGAACAGAAGAGGTGAGTTAGGTACCGGAGATTATACAGATAAATGTTCTGCTGTTTCTTTTACCTTACCTACTGGCTGTGCATTTTCCGACCCTTGCCCGGGCAGACCAAAGCTTGGACCAGATGTAGTGACTTGTCCGGTTTTCTCGACTACCTTAAACTCTAATGTACCTCAAACATATACTTCCTACAAATACACCTGGGAATACAGAGCAGGTACCAGCGGAGCCTGGACTGCCTTAAGTACTGCAGGTAACTTAGTGAACTATACACCGGCAAACAGTCTTGGACAATACAGAGTAACCGTGCTGGACAACAGAGGTACTGTACCCTTCTTATGCGCTGCGTGTCCGACTTATATGGATACCATCACATTTACACAGACTCCCAACCCTTACACAACAAGCGGGTGTACAGACAATACTGCCAGCCTTGCACAGTTCCAGGTTAACAGTCCGGCCGGTACAAAAATTAAATGGTATACAAACAACTCCGGAGGTTCGCCTTTAAACCCTTCTGATTCAAACTCCACTATTGTTGTTCCTTTTGCATCTACGAATACAACAACACCGGGCTGTGCCCGTGCTTTATTCGCAGATGATGTTACCAGCTTTACAGGAGTTTTGAGACCCGGAACGACCGTAGCTACAGCACCATGCGCAGGCTCAGGTACTACTGAAGCCGGTAACAGATCACCATTGATGATTGAAGTAAACCAAAACCTGACGTTGAAGTCTGTAAACTTCATTCAGCCCAATAACACAAACCCGTACAGTGCCACCTATACGGTTAAAATTTACAGCAATGACCCTGCAAATGGATATAACTGCGGGGGATGTAATCCTTCCAACAGCAAACTCGGCCAGCCCGGAACCTTGCTTTACACAAGTACCGGAATAGTGCTTGGAGGACCAGCCAATGCCGGAGCTGTAGTCCGTACTATTCCAACAAGCTATGCTTTAACAGGTACTTCGGCAGCTCCTGTTAAATACTGGATCTATGTGGACGGTGGTGACATCACTTATTTCAATGGATGCAACCCTGCAGTAACTCAGAATGCTACTGTCGCCACTCCTATCTGGACAACTCCTGAAGTTTCTTCACCTACCGGAATGAGGGGTTTGATTGCTATCCATGATGGTAGCCCTGCCGGAAGCAGCAATTTATTCAATCTGACATTCGACGTAGGAACATCTTATTCCTGCAGCAGGATCCTGGTTTGCATTACCGGAACCTGTACCCTGCCAGTTGACTTCCTGAGCTTCACAGCTCAACAAAATGCAGCAGGGGTGGATTTAAACTGGACCACAGCATTCGAGAAAAACAGCAGCTATTTCTCCGTTGAAAAATCTTCTGACGGAATTCATTTCAATTCCATCGGTACCGTAAATGCCGCCGGCAACAGCAGCTCCATTATCCATTACCTTTTCACCGATAATGACAATGAATCAGGGATCACTTATTACAGAATTGTTGAATATGATCATGATGGAAAAGCGACACATAGCGAAATTGTATCGGTCGAATCAAATCAACTGCAGGATATCAAAGTAATACCTAATCCAAACTCAGGTAAATTCAATGTAACTATTGCCGGCAGTCCTGCCAGTATCCATATGGTACTTTTCAATACACTGGGCGAAGAACTGCTATCTATGCAGACCGATCACTCTGAAAACAGTTTTGATATTCAGAACCTGCCTTCCGGTGTTTACTTTTTACACATCACTTCCGGTACAAAAAGCTGGATAAGAAAAGTAGTAAAACAATAACTTATCCTATAAATAAAAAAAGCCCTGAGAGATCATTCTCTCAGGGCTTTTTTTATTTATAGGCTTCAGGATTACCGCTCCGGAATACGATCAGGCTTTCCAGTCAAACTTTTCAAAATTTTCAAGGGCAGCCTTCAGCAATAGAATAGAGCTAGCGATGTCTTCCTTATGAGCCATTTCAATAACCTGATGAATATGTCTGGTTGGTATTGAAATAGCGCCCGCAATGGAGCCGTCTTTACCCATCCGCTGCACCGGTGATGTATCCGTACCTCCGGCAGTCAGAATCTCCGGCTGCCATTTGATCTGATGATCAGCGGCAATTTTTTTCAGGTATTCCACCATTCTGTAATCAGATATAGCGGAAGAATCCATGATTTTAATAGCCGTGCCTTTACCAAGCTCTGTAATTTTTTCATGAGCCCGGGCAGAAGGCACATCAAAGGCAATGGTCGTATCCAGGGCCAATCCGAAGTCAGGATTAATCTGATGCGCAGCTACGCTGGCTCCTCTTAATCCTACCTCCTCCTGTACCGAAAATACGGCATAAATATCAAAGGGGAAATCCTTTACGAGCTTAAGCGTTTCGATCAGAATAAAGACGGATACCCGGTTATCGATGGATTTACAGTTTACACAATCACCCATTTCGATAAGACTTCGTTCTCTTGTAACAGTATCTCCGATAGAAATATATTTTTCTACTTCTTCCTTTCCCATTCCCAGATCAATAAAAAAATCATCGATCTTTACAACCTTGTTTTTTTCTTCGGGGGACATTACATGAATGGGCTTGCTTCCCATCACACCGATGATGTCTTTTTTTCCATGAACGATCACACGCTGAGCGGTAAGCGTTTTTGGGTCAAAACCTCCGAGAGGATGAAACCAGAGAAATCCTTTATCATCGATATGGGTGATCATAAAGCCGATCTCGTCCATGTGGGCGGAGACCATCACTTTTTTGTTTGTGGAATTTGAAGAGGCTTTTTTCAGGGCAATGATATTACCCATATTATCCACTCTTACTGCATCCACCAGGTTTGTAACCTGCTCAAGCACAAATTTTCTAATCTTCTGCTCATAGCCGGGAGGGCCGGGAATTTCGCAGATCGTTTTTAAAAGGGGTATGTTCAGTTCCATAGTTTCTTAATACATATTAAATGCCAATGGTCATTAGCCATTCCGAATTCAGGAAAACTAATGACCATTGGCAAATGACTAATAAGGCTTATTCGACAACGCCCAGTTTTAGCATGTTAGCCGGATGCTTTTTAGCAAGGGGAAGACTTGCTGTAGTCACATAAATATCGCCTTTCTTAAGTTCACCGGCTTTTACCAGCATTTCTTTCACCGCATCGATGGTTTCATCAGTCGAGGTGAATTTATCGTAGAAGAATGCTTTCACGCCCCAGATCAGACTAAGCTTGGTGAGGATAGATTTATCGGGTGTAATAATAATGATGTTTGATTTCGGGCGATGGCTGGCAATCTGGAATGCCGTATAGCCGGATAAGCTCAAACCAATGATTGCTTTGGCATTCGTGCTTGCGGCAAGGCTGCAGGCTGTTGAAATCACGTTATCGCTGTACACGGTCGCATCGTGATCCACATCCAGATGTTTGTTATAGATATTGGCCTGTTTTTCTACGGACTGACAGATACGGGACATGCTCTGTACGGTAAGTACCGGGAAGTCGCCTGAAGCTGTCTCCGCGCTCAGCATCACCGTATCGCAGCCATCGATAATTGCGTTGGCCACATCGTTGGTTTCTGCTCTTGTAGGTCTTGGATTGGTGATCATGCTTTCCATCATCTGGGTAGCAACAATAACTGGTTTCGCCGCCCTGTTGCATTTCTCCACGATCATTTTCTGAATCATAGGAACTTCTTCCATCAGAATTTCAACCCCCAGGTCACCTCTGGCTACCATCACGGCATCACTTTCGGCAATGATCGCGTCGATATTTTCAATCGCTTCGGGCTTTTCAATTTTGGAAATGACCTTAATGGTCTTGCCAGCTTTTTTAATGATCTCCTTGATTTCTTTCATGTCGTCGGCACGCCGGACAAACGAAAGAGCGATCCAGTCAAGATCATGCTCAATTCCGAAAATCAGATCTTTTCTGTCCTTCTCCGTCAGAGATGGTTCTGAAACATTGGTATTGGGAAGGTTGATTCCCTTTTTGGACTTAAGAATACCACCGTAGATAATCTCTGAAGTAACTTCGCCGTTTTTAGCGGAAAGCACTTTTAATTCGATCTTACCGTCATCGATCAGGATGGCATCGCCTGGCTTGACATCCGAAGTAAGCGACTGATACGACGTGCTGATCTTATCTTTGGTTCCTACACAATATTCTTTCGTAATGATGATCTTTTCACCGACCTTTAATTCAACGCCGTTGTTTTCTACTTCGTTGGTACGGATTTTAGGGCCCTGCAAATCCTGAAGGATAGCGATATTGGCATTCTTTTCTTTATTAAGTTCTCTTATTGATTTAATTACCTGCAAATGCTGCTCGTGCGTGCCGTGAGAAAAGTTTAACCTGAACACGTTAGCGCCGGCCTGTACAAGCTCCCATAGTTTTTCCTTTGTATTGCATGCAGGGCCAACCGTCGCGATAATTTTTGATTTCTTATTGATGATAGTACTCATGTTAAAAGATTAAGTTTTCTTTAGATTTCAATGTATGTATTTCAATTTTTCTGATATACTGAATGAGAGGAAGAGATTTGAGTTTTTCGGAAATCTGATTCACATTAAAGATACCCTTTTCTCCTTCGGTTTTAATTATATAATCATATTCTTTAAGCTCCGGAAGTAAAAAAGGTTTGGAGTCCTGAGAATCAAAGGAACGGTTTCTGAGAAGCCTCAGACCCGCGTATTCGGTATCATATGTAAAATTGGAAAAAATCAATTTATTTGTTTTGCCAAATTCAAGACACAGATCTTCGTCCCGTCTGAGGTTTATATTCAATAGTTTATTAATATTCCAGGCCACTTTATAGTCCTTTTCAGGCGAAATAAAAGCCAAAAGTTCAAAATCATAATCATAATCAACAACGAGGCGAATGGCCTTCATTTATCAAATAATTTATATTTTCTAAGCGTAAATATAAAATAAATAATGGCTTATTGAAAAATATTCCATGTTTTGATGAAGATTAAAAAATTTTGTTTGACATTATTCAATTTAATGCATTTCTTTGCATCCGTGTTTTACTAAAAAATTAAACAAATGTCAGAAATAGCACAAAAAGTAAAAAGTATTATTATTGATAAATTAGGGGTTGAAGAATCAGAAGTTACTCCGGAAGCGAGTTTCACTAATGATCTTGGTGCTGACTCACTGGATACAGTGGAGCTTATCATGGAATTCGAAAAAGAATTCAATATTTCTATCCCTGATGAGCAGGCCGAAAACATTTCTACTGTGGGCCAGGCCATTGCATATCTGGAGCAAAACGTAAAATAGTCATACCCCTTTTCGAGATTTCCCTCTAAATTCTTTATGAATTTAAAAAGAGTTGTAGTAACAGGACTAGGCGCACTTACCCCAATAGGAAATAATGTAACTGATTATTGGAACGCATTATCTAATGGAGTAAGTGGTGCTGCTCCTATTACAAGATTCAACGCCGAAAAAGCCAGAACAAAATTCGCCTGTGAACTGAAGGGTTTTAATGCGGAAAATTTTATTGACAAAAAGGATGCCCGTAAAATGGATCCTTTTACGCAATATGCTGTTGTGGTTGCCGAACAGGCTGTAAAAGATGCCAATATTGATATTACCAAGCAAAACCCTGACCGGATTGGAGTAATCTGGGGCTCCGGAATAGGTGGCTTAAGGACTTTTCACGATGAGGTAGCCGATTTTGCCAAAGGAGACGGTACTCCAAGGTTTAATCCCTTCTTTATCCCTAAAATGATCATTGATATCAGTTCCGGCTGGATTTCTATCCGCCATGGTTTCCGTGGTCCAAACTTTTCTACTGTATCAGCCTGCGCTTCCTCCACGAATGCTTTAGTCGATGCCTTTAACTATATCCGCCTTAACATGGCTGATATTATCGTTTCAGGTGGTTCAGAAGCTGCCGTAGTTGAATCTGGTATCGGTGGTTTTAACGCACTAAGAGCTCTTTCTGAAAGAAATGACTCTCCTTCAACTGCTTCCCGCCCGTTTGATAAAGATCGTGACGGGTTTGTGCTTGGAGAAGGTGCCGGTGCCATCGTACTTGAAGAATACGAGCATGCCAAAGCCCGTGGAGCTAAAATCTACGCCGAAATGATCGGCGGAGGCATGTCTGCCGATGCTTACCATTTAACAGCACCCCATCCGGAAGGACTTGGCGCCAAAAATGTAATGCTGAATGCATTGAGAGACGCTGGTATCCAACCTGAAGAAGTCGATTATATCAATGTACACGGTACATCAACCCCGCTGGGCGATATCGGCGAAATCAAAGCCATTCAATCTGTATTTGGAGAACATGCCTTTAAACTGAACATCAGTTCCACCAAATCAATGACGGGCCACCTTTTAGGTGCTGCCGGAGCCATTGAAGGAATTGCATGCATTATGGCCCTCCAGCATCAGTTAGTCCCTCCCACCATCAACCATTTTACCGATGATGAGAGCTTCGACAAAAGACTCAACCTTACTTTCAATAAAGCCCAGAAAAGAACCATTAACATTGCCCTCAGCAATACTTTTGGTTTTGGCGGACATAATTGCTCGATTATCTTAAAAAAAATCCAGTAACAGTCTGTGGTTTCTTTCTTTAAGAAGCTATCCGGTCTTTTTGGTCTCAACTCTCCGAAAGAGAAGAAACTAAACGATGCCATTACCAACATCATCGGACAAACACCTTTGAACATTGAGCTTTACAAAATGGCTATATGCCATTCCTCCGTAGCCAAAGAAAGTGAATCCAACGAAAGACTTGAATACCTTGGCGATGCCATTCTGGGTGCCGTTGTAGCCGAATACCTTTTCAAAAAATTCCCCTATAAAAGCGAGGGTTTCCTTACCGAAATCAGATCAAGGATTGTCAACCGGGAATCGCTCAATAAACTGGGAAAAAAAATCGGTCTCAGTAAGCTGGTGGAATACAATTCGGTGCGGGGAAACAATTTTTCCCATAAGTCCCTGCATGGAGATGCGCTGGAAGCGCTGGTAGGCGCCGTATACCTGGACAGAGGATTTAATGCCTGCCGCAAATTCATACTCACCCGGCTCATTAACCCCCATTTCGATATTGAAGAGATTGTAGAAACCAACTCCAACTTTAAAAGCCTGCTGATCGAATGGGCGCAAAAAGAAACGAAAAATATCAAATTTCTGATCATTAAAGAGCTGGGGAATGTGCACAACAAAGAATTTACTGCTCAGGTCCTCCTCGATGACAAAGCCTTCAGCTCCGGAACAGGCCCCAGTAAAAAGAAAGCGGAGCAGGCAGCTGCCGAGAAAGCCTGCGAAACTCTTGGTTTGAAATAAAACTTAGGCTAACTTATAATTCGGTTCATCACAAACCGGATAAGTGCTTTCTTGCAGGCTTATTCCGGAAAGATGTGCCGGCATACGCAAAAAGCTCTATGAAAAAACACCTGGGATTTCTATTCGTAGTTGTATTGATCAGCTCACAGCTCTGTGCTCAGACAAAATCAAAAGTAATCTCCGCCCTGCAGGTCGAATACCACTCATCTCAAAAAACGATTCTGGTGGAGAACAACATGATCATCGTAACCGAATTCATAGAAGAATATGACAACCCGGTCAGCTCCATGCCGAGCAAAAGAACGGAGAAGACTAAAAAAGCCGCTATCCCAAAGGCAAAGCTCGATAGCCTCACTAATCTTATTAAAAAAAGTGGTTTTATGACTCTTCCCAAAAACGAATACGGGATCAGTGCCAGCGAACGATTTTATCCTTACACCATTGCTGTCAAAAACGGCAAGACGTATAAAAAGGTATTATACAGAAGCAATCCTTCCGGTGAAAAAGCGCCTCAGGCATTCAGCGATATCGAAATCAAATTAAACCAGATCGTAAATTCAATAAGTCAATGGCAGTAGTGCAAGCAAATATGGATTTTGCCAACAAGATCGTCAAGGCATCCGCCCTGCTCCTGATCGTTGTTATTATCACCGTGTTTATTTCTCAGATCTTTATTCAGTGGTCTGAGCCTGGCTTTTACTGGCTTCCTCTGAAGACCCTTCCATTTCTTTATTTCCCATGGATTACGTTTAAAAAGCTGGGTAAAGGCGTTCTTCTGAACGTCTTCCTCATCTGGCTTAATATTTTTATTTCCATGGGCTTTTTCTTTAAATACTACATCTGGCTCTTTCTATGAGTTTCCTCAAGATTGCCGGCGCAGCCCTGAACCAGACCCCCATAGACTGGCAGAACAACTCCCGCAATATTATTGAAGCCATCGAACAAGCAAAGAAACAGCGCGTAGACCTGCTCTGTCTCCCCGAATTATGTATTACCGGCTATGGCTGCGAAGACTTGTTTCTGAGCGATTGGGTGCCGCAGAAAGCCGTGGAAGAGCTTCTCAAGTTAAAAGAGTATTGTGAAGGGATCACCGTAAGCTTTGGACTCCCGGTACGGCTGAAAGGACAGCTTTACAACATCGCCTGTCTGGTGAGGGACCGGCAGATTTTAGGCTGCAGCGCCAAACAGTTTCTCGCCAACGATGGGGTCCATTACGAAACCCGCTGGTTCACACCCTGGAAGGCCAATGAAAAAGACCGTATTATACTGGGGGGGCAGGAATACGATTTCGGGGACCTGATCTACGAACAGCATGGGATAAAAATAGCTTATGAGATCTGTGAAGACGCCTGGAGGCCCTATGACGTTAGGCCAGGCACCCGACACTGTAAAAACAAGGTACAACTGATCCTCAACCCCAGCGCCAGCCATTTTTCATTCGGCAAATCAAAAATCCGATACGATCTGATCATAGGCAGCTCTGAAAAATTCAATTGCACGTACCTCTATGCTGACCTGCTGGGCAATGAAGCCGGACGCATCATTTACGACGGCGAAGTGCTGATCGCCAGAAATGGCAAACTGATTCAGCGCAACGACCGGCTATCCTTTAAAAATGTTAACCTGGTTTCTGCGGAAGTGGATTTCAGCTCGGGAAAAACAAGCGAAGACTTGCTGACCAATGACGAAAGAGAGAAAAACTATGAGTTCTGGGAAGCTACTTCTCTCGGGCTGTTTGATTACCTGAGAAAAAGCAGAAGCAAGGGTTTTGTATTGTCCCTCAGCGGCGGGGCCGACTCATCCGCTTGCGCCATCATGGTCAATGAAATGGTTAAGCAGGCCGTTAAGGAACTCGGGGCGGAAGAATTTATCCGGAAAACAGGTATAGACCTTAATCCACAGGAGCTCGCCGGACTTTCCGCGAAAGAACAGATGAAAAAGCTGATGGGCAAGATTCTGATCTGCGCCTACCAGGGAACGAAAAATTCAGGCAAGGCTACTCTTGACTCTGCCAGGAATCTGGCCGAATCAATAGGCGCCGTTTTTTACGAATGGAAG
>JBJMLY010000223.1:0-6506 GCA_045805025.1 Cytophagaceae bacterium
CTTCATCGGAGCAGTCAGTACACAAGTATCTGAACAAAAATATTTTTGCGGGACTTTTATACTCCTGCATGATATCTCTCGTTTTTTTACCTTTACTTACGCAAAAGACTACATTAAAATGGGACGCTATTGATGGAGCTTTGCCTTTAAGAAATTATCTGGCTTATTCTCTTCATCAGGCCGAACTTCCTTTATGGGATCCTTATCCTGGACTCGGATCACCCATTCTTGCGGATGTTCAAGCGGGCTCCTGGTATTATCCGGCCTGGATAATCGGCTATTTCGCAGGATATGATTTTACAACCATAGGGTTGGAAATGCTTCTGTCGCTTCTTATAGCGGGGCTCGGATTTTACAACCTGCTGAAATATCTTGGTATTTCTCCGATGCTTTCTTTTACGGGAGGAACTGCCTATCTTTTTTCCGGCATGTTTATTGGCAATGCCCAGCATCTTACCTGGATCATTGCCGGCGCTTTTATTCCATGGGTCATTTATTATTTTCTGAAAGCGGGGAATGAAACTTCGCTTAGAAGTTCCATAAAAGGAGGCCTCTTTCTGTCCTTCATGCTGACAGGCGCTTATCCCGCATACCTGATTGTGCTTTTTTATTTTTGTCTTATTTACGGCATTATTTTTCTTGGCCGAAAAATAAGGATGAATGGATGGGGAAGTACTTTAGCTATTATCAGAAATTATTCAATTTTTGTATGCACAGCTATTTTATGTGCGCTGCCTTTTCTGGCTTCTTATATATTATTCGCCGATCAGTTCAGCAGGGCCGGAAAAATCACCGCTGACTTTATGTTTACGGGTTCTTTCCCGCCCGCATCATCCCTTAGCTTTCTTTTTCCATTGGCTACTATTAAGACCGAGTTTTTCCCTTCCGATATTTCTATGACCAATGCCTATTTTGGCATCATTTTTTTTATTTTATTTATCGCTTCCCTGTTTCTTGTAAAAAAAAGAAACGAGCTTTTTTTTCTGATTCTTTTTATTTTTTTTCTCATTACTTCTTTTGGTGAAGGATTTTTTATCCGCAAGCTCCTTTACGATTATATGCCGCTGATGAATCTGTTTAGATTCCCCTCTCTTTTCCGGCTTTTCACCTGCATGACAGCTATTATTTTTGTGTTGCTGGTTTTGAACAGGCTTAGCTCGGTTAAAGACCCCGGGGTATTGCCGGTTTTTCGATGGATATCTTTGTTGTTTGCCGGTTCTTATCTGCTCATACTTTTCATTACCTGGCAGAAGCAGAATATAGATTTCTCTTCCTTCGGCCTTAAAAATCTTGATAGCGGAACCAACCTGACTATCTGGAGCTGCATTTTTATACAGGCTAGCTGCCAGATCATACTGATTATTGCTCTTACTTTAATTCTGTTTTTGAAAAGACTTTCTTTTTATTCACTGACTCTAAGTATACTTGCTCTGGTTTCTTTCGATATGATTCTGAGTACGAAACTGCAGGCACCTGCGACTGTTTTTAATTATGAGCATCATATTGCTGTTAGAACTGCGAACCAAACCCTTAAAAGGCTAGCAAAGGAAGAAACCAATCAGAACCATTTTGTAAGCAGGTACTATAATCCCGATAGCCTTTTTACTTCCATGAATAATAATATATTTTATAAAAAGTCCTCTTTTGATACCTATAATTCCTTTCTTCTGAACAACTATATTTCCCTCCTGAAAAAACCTTATATACATTATATCTATAGAGATCCTATCGCTTACACAACCTGTGCTGTAAAATCAGAGAAGGATTATTTCACTATGACAAAAGATTCTGACATAGCCGTCTTTTCTGACAGTATTCCCAGGCCGGAGAATCTTTCCTGCTCTAAGAAAGATTCCATATGGAACATTCAGATGATTCCTAACAGGATAAATATTTCCGTATACAATGAAGCAGAGGTTCTGCTGGTCGTGAAACAGAATTATGCGGATGGGTGGAAGGCTTTTGTGAACGGGAAAGAAACAGAGGTTTTTCGGGTGAATGAAAGCAATCTATGCGTTAAACTTTCAGGCGGAGAAAATAAAGTCGGATTTGTTTACCAAGCCGGGGGAATTGTCTGCTGCTGGCTGGTATCCTGTCTTTCACTTTTACTCTGCCTTGGTTTTGTGGTCTTTACATCCTTCCGCCCTTAATAATTCCTCATTAATTCCTGAAGTACAGAAAGCGAGTTCATTCTGTCAAAATTGCTGACGTGTATGCTGAAGAATTTCAATAGTATATCCAGAAACCTCCGTCTGGTTTGGTTCGTCATCCTGATTATGCTTTTGTATTCGGATTTCAGTATCGATGTATAAAGCATGTTTTCTTCTTCGCTGAGCAGTTCCCACTCGCCGGGCATAAGATCTTCCAGTCGTTCGGGATTAAAACCCAGAAAGGAAGATAGCTTGAGCAAAAAGATCAGATGAAAATTTTCGTAGTGATCAGTACTTTCATCCAGGATCTTTAGCGAGTGATCAAGGAATTCGTACAATTCCGGATTGGAAGTTTCCTCCTGCAATGTTTTATACAGGATTTCTTTTACAAAAAAGGCAATGGCTGATTTTCTGGCATCAGTATGCAGAGATCTGTATGGATAAGAGCAGCGGATCTCTGAAATCCGGCTCATGCCATCGGCTTTATAATATAGGATCAGGTCCAGTAAAGTAAGAGGCTGGAACAGCGCGATTTTACTTTTTGAACTTTTATTTCGGACTCCATTGATTAAACAGCTATGCAGACCAAATTCTTCAGTATAGATTCTGGCAATCAGAGAGGTTTCCCTGTATTTAATGTAGCTGATGACGATCCCGCGGGTCTTACTAAGCATATCATCTTACAACCGCTATTTTGGAAACAAAGCCAAGCGATCCATCCGATGTGGTAGAATAAATAAGATATACGCCTGTAACGGCAGGAGTTCCATTATAGTTTTTCAGGTTCCATGATGCTGTTCCTCCGTGAGCAGTAGTTTCATACATCAGGTTTCCATAGATGTCTGTAATTTTTACAACCGCATTAGCGGCAAGGCCGGATATTCCGACAAGCCCGTTGAAATTTTCGGTAACCGGATTGGGGAAAACTTTTACGTCCACGAATTCATCGGTGCCTTCTGTAGCATCCGTTCTGTAGGAAATAATTCCTTTATCGGTTCCGATAAAAATTTCTCCCGTCTGTTTGTTGATCTCCAGGTCTATGATGAAATCTGAAAGTAGCGGACTATTCTGTGTTGTAAAATTTTCAATCACCTGTGTGCCGTCTTCATTAAAAAGCCATAAGCCATGCTGGGTGCCGATCCATTTCCTGTTTCCGCCGTCCACTTCTATACAGGTGATGTGCTCGCCAAAAAGCAAGGGGTAATGTTTATAAATAGGCATAGCTGCATCGACCGAAGTATTAAAAATCTGAGATGGATCGTAAAAGACAGCTATTCCTGATTTTGTCCCTATCCACATCTGGCCTTTTTTGTCTTTTTCTATGGCTGTAACATAATTATCAGGTAGATTTCCGATTCCTGCTCCCTGGGCGAGTAAGCGGGTTTTATTGCTAACCTCGTTATAGATCATCAGGCCGTAATACTTGGGCTGTATCCATTTGTTGCCAAAATCGTCAATAGCGATCCGCATGGCAAAATTGCCAGGGTCGGCAAAAGAATAACCGCTACAGCTTCCATTGGTTTTGATCTCAGAAAGTGAGTTTGATCCGGAACCAACTACTGAGGTGATCCAGATATTATTCTGAGCGTCCAGAGCGAGATCGCTTATTCTAATGTTGGGGGAAGATCCGCTGATGGGGCATCCGCCAGGAAAGCCACTTGTATTATTGTACAAGACATGAGTTCCGTCTTTCTTTCTTTCAAGCAGGCCTTGTCTGAAGGAGGCAATATATAGAGATCCATTTGAAGGGCTATAGACAGCATCTACATAAGTATTGGCTATATCGAGGAGAGGGTATGAGTATATATCGTAATTTTTCCAGGTTGTGTTGTCATATTCATAATATCCTTCGTCGTAAACGACGGGAGCAAAATATTCATCGAAGCCTCCTGGTAAGGCAACAATATTATTGTTGTAATTATAGAGTCTGAAAACCGCAGTTATCCGGCCTGGCCCGTTGATGTAGCTATAGTTAAAACCTCCTGAAACATTATTGACAGATCCGTAAGCCATATCGGCAATCCATAGTTTTCCTGTGGGATCGAAGATCGCTTCGGAAGGATATGCTATATAGGGATTGGTAACAACATTGAAGGTGCTGCCATCATAGGTGATCACGCTGGCAAAACCTATACCTGCTCCCGCGCAGATCACCATCTTATTCTCCGATACATTCATGCTGAGAATGTCTGCCGTGGCGGCAATCGGGATTGAAGTCTTGACCCAGTGCGTGCCGTTGAAATAATAGATGCCGTTTTTATCAATACCAGCGTATACTTTATTATTCAGAGTGCATACACTGCTCACTTTTGTCTTAAAGGGCAGGCTGTCTTTGGTCTTAAATAGATACCAGTTGTTGTAATCCTGCAGATTGACAAACGGTGAAAGCGTAGCTACCATCACTCCGCTGTCGGAAGCAATAAAAATACTGTCTGCATTTCCATCAATAGTGCTTGCATAAATCCGGTTGGTTACTCCTCCCTTTCCCAGGTTTTCATAACTCTCTTTAATTTCATTCTTCTTCATATCCAGCAGGGAGATTCCAAAGTCGCAGGAAAGAAAGGCAGAATCATGCCTGAAATAAATATGATTGATTTTTTTTGATCCGATTATAGACTTCCTTTTGATGTCGCTGACATTAATGACTGAGCCTTCCTTCATAAGGTCTATATTCCCGTCCGAATAAGCCAGCAGGAGGGTACTAAGCTGGGTATTGTATTTAAGCTTATCGATATTATAGGAAGAAAGCCCCTCAATTCTGGAAAAAGATGTATAGCTCCCATCCGTCCGATCTGCCACCATCATGCCTACCTGGCATGCGAAGTAAATTTTGTTTCCCGCAATATCGAGGCTTTTGGCATTGTTATAGGGGGTCTGAAGTTTCCACTGGCCAAGTGGTATGTTGTTGCCCTGGCACCAGGCTTGAGGCATAGCGAGAAGCATAAAAAAATGTATAAGCAACAATCTTGGGAGCATCCCCAGCAATTTACTCGAAAACCTTTGAAAAAGCATGAAAATCCATTCAATCATAATTACTTCAGGTGAAACCAGAATATTTTACTTTATTAATAACAGAGATAAAAACCAATTATTGTATCTGAGTCCTTTATGAAAGGTCGTTGAATAAAAGTATTTTTAGGCCAGAATTAAGAGGAACTTATTAATCGTCAGCATGAGCAATAACATCAATCATCAGAAATTGGAAGCTTACAGCCGGGCATTGGCGGAAAAACTTTCTACCGGTTTTTTCACGAAGAAAGGTGTGGCCACCGGAGATGATATTCTGCACTTTACTCCTATTGAGCAGATTAATCTGTTCATTGTAAAAATTGTGTTTGACAAATGGAAAGAGGAGAATGAAAAACTGCGAAGCCCGTATTTTGATTATGAAAACGGGGAAGTAAAGGAAGCGCTTGGTAATCTTATGGTGCAGCTTTCCAAACATATAGCGATCAGAAAGGAGCATTTTGATAACCTCCTCAATAAAGCGATCCGCGATACGTTATTCATCATGACTGATCCTGTGTTCTTTCTCAGAGCCGAATATTTCAGCAAGAGCTCCACACAGATTGAAGAATTAAAAGACCGGGAAAAATATATTAAAATCAATAAATTCCTTCTTCATGAGCTTATCGGCTCTCTGGAAAAGGAGAATAAGAAATCTGTAAATATCATTGGTGTCGGAGATTTGCTGGAAAATGTTTTTACTGAACATAAAGGCAAAGTGGAGGACGTGCATCAGCATATTGCTGCTTTTTCAGCCTTACTTCCGCTTCAGGAAAGTGACTTGTTCACTACTATCGCTCAGAAGGTACAGCCCGTTGTTCCGGCTGTGGAAGTGAAGCCCAGGACGGAGCCTGTAACCCCGGCGAAGCAAATTCCTCAGAACGAATCTATTTTAAATGATAAACTGAAAAATCCGGAAACTTCTCTGTTTGAAAAGCATAGTAAGGCTAAAATTGAAGATATCCGTACAGCTATTAGCCTCGCACAGAAATTTTTGTTTATCAGCGCTCTTTTTAAAGGCGATGCGGTCTTATACAATAAGGCTCTTGATGCTATCAATACTAGTCAGGATCTTCGTAATGCTACCAATATGCTTCAGTCCGAGTATGCCTCCAAACTGGGCTGGGATTCTGAAAAGGATGAAGTGAAGGAATTTTATGAGATCGTGGAGCGGAAGTTTTAGAGGATTACACAGATGATTTAACAGGTCAGAATAGAAATCAGTGTAATCCAATAATCTGTATTATCCTTTTCATCAGTGACCCAGCATCTGCCTCCTGTGAGCATCCAGCTTCAGGAAAACAAAGAGCAGGATGGTGAAAGACCATAGTGAATAGCCTCCATAGCTGA
>JBJMLY010000224.1:0-4437 GCA_045805025.1 Cytophagaceae bacterium
AACCAATGCTGCTCATTGAAATAAATCCCGGTGCTCCTTACGGACAGGGTATACTGGAAAATTTTCTCGGCGAGCTCGGATATAAAAAATATTTTATTGCCGATGATGGAAGTCTCACGGATAGCAGATCACGATCAGATTCTTCCTGCAACTATTTGTTCTGCTAAATAAAATATTGCAAACCAACGCCGGCTTTAAAAAATTTACAAAATATGATCTTCAAAAAAATCTTCTTCCTTCTTAGCCTGCCTGTAGCAGGTTTCTCGCAGAACAAGCTCAGCAACCAGCATCTGTTCGACACCATTCCATTTATACCCGCCCATTACGAAAAGAGAATAAAACAATTCAAGAAAGAACCTGTGATCACAGGACGCACGCTATTTCTGGGCAACAGCATTACGGAGATGGGAGAATGGAAAATTCTGCTGAACGACAGCACCATCATCAACAGGGGCATCAGCGGCGACATAACATTCGGTGTGTTGAAAAGACTCGACGACATCATCGTCAGAAAACCATCAAAACTTTTTATCAAGATCGGCATCAATGACATAGGCAAAGACATTCCGGATGCCATCATCGCCGATAACATCCGCAAAATCATTCAGAGAATACAAAAGGAAAGTCCGGATACCAAAATTTTTCTGCAAAGTCTTCTGCCGGTCAACCCCGCATATCCCGGCTTTCCTCAGCATTACGATAAGATGGAACACGTAATGAATACGAACAGCCTGCTCCGATCAATGGCAGAGACCTGCAGCATTCGCTTTGTAAATCTGTTTCCTGTTTTCCTTGATTCAAAGGGACTATTAGACGCACAGTATACCACTGACGGCCTGCATTTAAATCCGAAAGGCTACCGACTGTGGGCTGATTATTTAAAAAAAGAAAAACTTTTATAAAGCCGTCCGGCTTTATTTTGCGTATACTAAGTGATATATGGATCTCACTTGAAGATTTATGGATTTTCTAACAATCTGCCGCTTATGAAATTTCTACCTTGTTCCATTCTTTTTATCCTTGTTTTATTCCTGACAACACAGAGTCAGTCACAATCCTTATACGGCGTAAATCTTGCCGGTGCGGAATTCGGAGAAACGGTTCTGCCGGGCACTTACGGAACCCACTATATCTATCCCAGCCCCGCCAGCCTGGATTATTATAAAGGCAAGGGACTGAAGCTCGTAAGACTGCCATTCTTGTGGGAAAGGCTGCAGCCGAAAATGGACAGCGCTCTCAGCAGTACCGAACTTGCAAGAATTGATGCATTTGTGGCTGGCGCCCAATCGCGGGGTATTTATGTTATCCTGGACGTGCATAATTATGCACGAAGAACCGTGAGCGGAACTCAGTATATCATCAGCACCCCGCAGGTACCCGTATCAAGTTTTGTCGATTTCTGGACCAGGCTTGCTACCCACTTCAAAAACGATACGACCATATGGGCATACGGAATAATGAATGAACCTAATAGTATGAATGGCACCTGGCCTGCTACCGCTCAGTCGGTGCTAACAGGCGTACGGTCAGTGGATACAGTTCACACCATTCTTATGCCCGGCACTGACTGGAGTAAAGCCGAATCCTGGCAGGCGGTGAACGATGGCTTAAAAAACCTGAATGACCCTTACAATAATCTCCTGTATGAAGCACACCAGTATTTTGATGCTGATTATTCCGGAGTATACAACAACTCCTACGATACCGACGGTACCTATCCCACAATCGGCGTAGACCTCGCCTCGCCCTTTGTCAACTGGCTGATCGCGAATAATAAAAAAGGATTTTTCGGAGAGTATGGAGTGCCCGGCGACGACCCGAGATGGAATGTAGTGCTTGACAATTTTCTTTCCTATCTGCATAACAACTGTGTGGGAGGAACCTATTGGGCCGGTGGCCCCTGGTGGGGAAACTACAACCTGAGCATTGAACCGTCAGGCGGAGTGGACAAACCACAGATGAGCGTTGTTTCAAATTATACTTCCTGCTCTTCTCCCATAACAGCTACAAAAAGCGGAGCAAATTTTGCTGAACTGGAAACCTATCCCAATCCGCTTAAAAAAGATCTTACCGTGCATGCATCCCTGAAAGAAAACGCAGAACTACAGATAGTAATTTTTGATGTGCTGGGGCAGGCCGTATTCGAATTCACAGAAACTTCCGTACAGGGAGATTACACCAAAGTGCTTGACCTGAGCAATCTCGAAAACGGATGCTACTTTATAAAGATCGTATCAGGCAATAATTTCCAGGTGAGGAACCTGATTAAAAATTAAACAACGTATTAAAAGCAAAAAGAGGGATGATCTTATCCCTCTTTTTGCTTTATTCTTACCGATTATCAGAACGGACTACCAGTCGTCCTGGTCTTTCATCTTTCCACTCTTCACAGCTACCTTCATATCTTCAATCAGCTTGCTTACTTCCGCGTTCACCTGGGTTACAAATTCTTTCTTGTTGGCCGTAGTCATTTTCGCGTAGGCCGTTTCTGCAGGCTGCACTGTCTTGGGGCCTGTCGCCACTTTATAAACGGTAAAATCGGTGATGGTGTAGCGGTACTTACCGTCTTTCAGATTGAAAGAAATATTATATGCTACGTTATACTCGGCTTTGTATTTAAAGTCATAGGTAAGGGTTACAAGGAAATATCCGCTCATCCCTATTCTGCTTGATTTGTCGTCCAGATCAAACTTGGTGCTTTTATAATAATTTGTCATCCAGTTTTTACAGCGATCATACAGCATGGATTTACTGAGGCTATCCATGTTCACAGTTTCCTGGAAGGTGATCTTCTTGGTTTCAGCATCGGTAGGAAGAGTCTGTGCTGAAAGGCTTAAAGAAGCGGTGATAAGCAGGCAAAATGCTACTATTATTTTCATAATCAGGATCGGTTTTAATGACAAACTAAGTAAATGTACTTTCATAAAGCAAACAGACGCCAATTATTATGCCAATTCCCTCGATGTGAAGGATTGGATGAGAATCAATACTATAAAACATAAAAAAGGGCCCGCAGATGATATCTGCAGACCCTTTTTTAATCTTGTTTTTTTATTGTTTTTCTACTTTGTAGAAGCGCACACCACCGGGGGCCGACAGGTGAATCATATAAATTCCGTTAGGCCAGGTTTCGCCGGTTGTAATGCTGCTTTCCGCAGAGGTTACGTCTCTGTTGAGTACTTCTATCCCCTGGGCATTAAAGACTTTCAGCTTTATGGCTTCGGATCCTGCAGCATGATTAAAGGTCATATTGATGGTATGGTTGAAAGGATTTGGGTATGCTGCAAAATCCAGCGTCTGATTCAAAGCGATTATTTTGCTGTATTCAAGCTCTCCTGAAAGAGATACGATGGCAAGACGGTAGTATGTGGTGCCGGAACCGGGAGAGTCGGTAAAACTGTAGCTGGCACCTTGTGTCTGACTTCCTTTCGATTGTATTCTCACAACGTCTGTAAAATTCTGAGCGTCGGCAGAGCTCTGCAGCATGTAATAATCGTGGTTGGTTTCTGAAACGGTGGACCACTTCACCAAAGCCTGATGATTGCCTGTGAGACCGGCTGAGAAATCAGTAAGTACGACAGGAGCAGGACCGCATGCGGATGTTCCTCTGTTTGTATACATGCATTCAAGCAAAGAATAACAGGTTGTAGGTCCTCCGGTACACAGATTATCCATAGACAATTCCCAGATAAAAATACCGGGCATACAGTTGGTATTGATATAGCTGATCTTTGCTTTCAGGTTATTGCACCCGTCACCTCCGCCGTTACCCCAGGGGTTTGCATTATAATTGGTAGCCACATTTCCGAGGCCGTTAAATACACTAGCTCCTCCATTATCATAAAAACCTACCCCCATCATCATTTTACTTTTTGAAAGTCCCCAGCGCGTATTCCAGTCAGAAATCGCCTTCGTCATAAGGTTAAAATGCTGATGACTTGAAAAGCTACATGGTGCAGAGCCTATATTACCATCGTAGGTCATAATATTGACGTAATCAACGTAACCCAGCGCTGTAACTCCATTGATATAGTCGGTATGAGCATTGGCCCAGCAACGTCCTGGAGAACCCGGAGTAAGTGCGTCTGTATTTCCTCCGCCGATGGCTATAGAAATTTCATAGCTTTTGCCATCTGCCACATTCATAGAGTCTACTTTAAACCGCATTTTAGCGAGCAGATTCTGATGTGCTGTCTTGGCGCCGGCCGTAGTCGGAAACTCCCAATCAAGATCCCAGCCATCAAGATTATTCGCTTTTATAAAAGCAAGAATGTTATTGCAGAACTTATTACAGATTCCTGCATTGTTACCGATATAAGCAAGACGGGTGCTCAGATTAACATCACTGCCGGGAGCTCCTCCGGTACAGATAAATATTTTAATGGATGGATTCACACTACGTGCCTGGGCAACTACTGCATTGAAGCTAGTAGTAGT
>JBJMLY010000225.1:0-8553 GCA_045805025.1 Cytophagaceae bacterium
TTAAGCCTTTAATGGAATAAGTGATTATTGATGAATGAGGAAGTAAAGATAGCCGATAAAGGCACCCGGTTTCTGAATTATTTAATTGACCTGCTGGCGATCTGCGTTCTCTTTATAGTTATTGGAATGGTCTTAAGCTTTATGATCGGCATCAATTATATTCCGATCGTATTTCAAATCATCTATTACGTCTACTATTTCTGCTTAGAATTTAAGTATAATAAAACGTTGGGTAAAATGGCAACAGGATGCGTGGTCGTTAAAAAAACAGGGGGTAAGCCCTCTTTAGGAAATTTAGTGATCAGGACCGCTCTTAGAATCGCTCCTTTGGATGCTTTTTCTTATTTATTCGGATCAGAGATAGGTATTCACGATCGGCTTTCCAATACAAGGGTAGTTAAAAAGAAAGGCGTTTTATAATTCCTCTTACTTTACTAATTCCTGCTTCGGCTTAGTCTTTTCGTTCTTTGTGTAACCGTAATATACTCCGACCCCTAATATAAGGAGCGCAATCAGAATCAGGTATATCGCTTCTTTATCGAATTTCATAGTAAGTCTCTGTTGATTGTTGGCCAAAATAAAATCAGAAAAGATTAAAACAGAAAGAGAAACAGCGCGGAGAGCGAAAACACTCTTTCCCATTCTGTTTCTCTTTCTGTTCTTGTGAACCCATCAGGAATCGAACCTGAAACCTACAGATTAGAAATCTGTTGCTCTATCCAGTTGAGCTATGGGTCCCCTCACTTTAAATAAAAAACACCCTTATTACAGAGTGTCTTTTACGTCGGGGTGGCAGGATTCGAACCTGCGACCTCCTGGTCCCAAACCAGGCGCGATAACCGGGCTACGCTACACCCCGAAACTTATTACTGATTGAGTGATTCTGTGAATAATCACAGCTCTTCAAACCATCAAATCTACTTTACCAGCGCGGAGAGGGAGGGATTCGAACCCTCGGTACCCCTTACGGAGTACGGCAGTTTAGCAAACTACTCCTTTCGGCCTCTCAGGCACCTCTCCTTTCTCCTTTTGGAAAAAGTGTTGCAAATATAGCATATCTGCCACTACAAGCAAAGTATTGAATTCAATTTTATTAAAAGATTTAAAACTATGTCTTTATACAATGTGTTTCGTATTGGTTCAGGGGCACGAAAACTTCGTATCTTTCCTATATTTGATCATAATTAACACAACTGCATGAATTGGTATAGAACATTAGGGAACCTGGAGCTGCTTTTTATCTATTGCTTCGCCCTCTTTTACCTTTTCTATATCACCCGAATGTCTTTAATAGCCTGGAGAATGAAAACCGGTGTAGGCAGGATATTCATCAAATTCATACTCAGGAGTGCTTATTTTACTCTTTTTATCGTCGCACTGCTGGGCCCTTCATTCGGAGATGTCAAGAAAGAGATTAGGGTCGTCGGTAAGGACATTTTTATTGCGGTGGATCTGTCCGAATCCATGAATGCATCCGATATTACTCCTACCCGTCTGGAAAAAGTAAAACACCAGCTTATCACTTTTTTGCAAAGCTTTAGCTCTGACCGGATTGGACTGATCATTTTCACATCCGATGCTTTCATCCAATGCCCGCTCACGTCAGACCACAGTGCCCTGAATGAATTTGTCGAGACCCTGAATACAGGCCTGATCAGCAATCAGGGTACCGACTTCGCTCCTGCCCTGGAATTAGCCCTTGAAAAACATTTGTCCGAAAAAACACCTGGGAATCCCAATCATAATAATGCCAAAATCATCATACTGATCAGCGACGGAGAAAATTTCGGCAGAAGGGCGATCCAGGCGGCTGAAAAGATCGCGGCGAATAAAATCCGTCTTTTTACCCTCGGCGTCGGCACAGAAAAAGGATCCAGAATTCCCCTGACCCCGGGAGGCTATAAGAAAGACAAACAGAATCAGCCTGTAATCACCGTGTTAAACCCGGAGCCTCTTAAACAGCTGGCCGAAATTGCCGACGGTAACTATTTTGAGATCAACGAGAACATCGACGAATCGGAACACCTGATCAATAAAGTAAACAGTGTAGAAGGAGTTGTTACAGACATTCGAAAAATCGATGCTGCCGCCAATAAATATTTTTATTTTCTGTTAATAGCGTTATTTTTAATAGTAATCGATGTTATGATTACTGTGAGGATCATACAACTATGAGGTTTATCATCGTCTTAAGCTTATTTTCGTCCCTCTGGAGCCGTTTCACGGAAATTGCCGATGTAAACAGGCTTAAGAACGAGGCTGAACGCGCATACGCCTCGAAGCAATACAAAACCGCTGCTGAAAAATATACCATTCTCATCCGCACCTACAACAGCAAAGACGAGCGCATCCGTATGAACCTGGCTCATTCCTGGTATTTATTGCATGACTCCGTCAACGCGGAATTTCATTATAAAAAGCTGAGCCAGTCTGCAAACCTGAAGCTTAACTCTGTTTCAAACCAGCAGCTGGGCATGCTTTCCGCTTCCCATAAAGAATATCAGCAGGCTCTTCAGTATTTCCGCCTTGCCCTCAAAGCCGATCCCGGTAATGAGTCTGCCCGCTATAATTACGAGCTGATCAGCAAAAAACTTGACCAGCAGAAAAAAAAGACCCCTGATAAAAACAAACAGGATGAAGGCGGAATGATGATGGAGAACGACGATAGCCCCAATGGCAGAGGGAACACCTCTTCTGGCCGCCACGACGATGAAGGAAGGTCGGGAGAAAGCGAGCAGCTGATCCGCGATAAAAACGGCGACAGGCAGAGAACCAAAGGCCTGGGCCGGAAGAATAAATCCCTGGATCATTCCGCTCCCGGCGAGGAGAATGATGAAAACAGCGGCGGAAAAAACAAGAAGAAAACAAACCCGCTCGTTTCACAGCGCTTAAAGCTGATGAATATGAGTCAGGAAAGAGCAGAGATGATCCTCGATGCCATGAAGAATTCGGAGATCCAGTACCTGCAGCAACTTAAAAAGAAAGGCAATCCAAAATACGATAAGGATAAGCCTGACTGGTAATTAAAAAAACAGACTATGAAAGAAGTATATATTGTTTCCGCCGTAAGAACCCCGATAGGAAGCTTCGGCGGATCTCTTGCCAGCATCACAGCGCCTCAGCTGGGAGCCTCCGCTATTAAAGGAGCTTTGAAAAAAGCAGGCCTTGACGCAAAAGAAGTTCAGGAAGTATATATGGGCAATGTGCTCACGGCCAATATCGGCCAGGCACCTGCCCGTCAGGCAGCCATATTCGCAGGCCTTCCTTACGAAGTGCCCTGCACGACCATCAACAAAGTATGCGCTTCGGGTTCGAAAGCCATCATGCTGGCTGCACAGTCCATCATGCTGGGCATTAACGAGGTTGTAGTGGCGGGAGGCATGGAAAGCATGTCGAACGTTCCTTATTACCTCGACAAAGCCAGAAACGGCTATAAGCTCGGTCACGGACAGCTCACAGACGGACTAATCAAGGACGGCCTCTGGGATGTTTACAACGATTTCCACATGGGCAATGCGGCCGAACTTACTGCAAAAGAAATGAAGATCAGCCGGGAGATGCAGGATGAGTTCGCTATTCAGTCTTATAAAAAATCGGCTGCTGCTTCGCAATCCGGCATGTTCAAAGACGAAATCGTCGGCGTTGAAATTCCTCAGCGAGGCGCTGAAACGCTGTTGGTAAGCGAAGATGAAGAATTTAAAAAAGTAAATTTTGATAAAGTCCCTACGCTCAAACCTGTATTTCAGAAAGACGGTACGGTCACAGCGGCCAATGCCAGCAGCCTGAATGATGGTGCCTCTGCCCTGATACTGATGAGCAAAGAAAAAGCGGAAAAATTAGGCATCAAGCCTCTGGCACGAATTCTTGGATTCGCCGATGCAGAGCAGAAGCCGGAATGGTTTACCACCACCCCTTCCCTGGCCATTCCCAAAGCGCTTAAAAATGCGGGCATCAAGGAAAGTCAGGTTGACTTTTATGAAATCAACGAAGCCTTTGCCGTCGTTTCCATAGCCAATAATATGAAGCTGAATCTGGATCCTGCCAAAGTGAATGTCTTCGGAGGTGCTGTATCCCTCGGACATCCGATCGGATGCTCGGGCGCCAGAATTGTTACCACATTAACCAATGTACTGAACAAGAAAAACGGTAAGATCGGCGTTACAGGCATATGCAATGGCGGAGGCGGCGCTTCGGCCATTGTCATTGAAAAAATATAAGCGTTTTTTAACTATTTGTATGTATCCCAGATCCTGGATTTTGATATTTGTTTTTTGGATTTTGAGCTTTGCGTTACACGCCCAGATCAAAAAGCGGACTTACTACGAAAAGTTCGATACGACCGGACTTGAAGTTCCTCTTATGGAGGAATATTATGTATCCGCTGCTGACACCAGTAAAAAAGAAGGACCATACCTTAAGTATTCTCAGGAAGGCGATCTGATGATCAAAGCATTTTATAAAAATGACATGCCTGACTCGGTTTACGCAGAATACTTCGAAACCAAACAGCCCAAAATGATTCTCTATTACCGTCATGGAATAAAAGACGGCGAAGCTTTCTATTATAATCTGTCCGGACAGCTAACCCGCAAGGAGGTTTATAAGAATGATTTCAGCGGAGATGTAATCAAAGGCACCTATAAGCAATACTACCCCAATGGAAAGCTGGCCGCAGAAAGCTCCCTGGTGGAAGGCCAGCCCGACAGCACCTACACGGAATATTATGAGAACGGACAGATCAAAGTAAAATTCAACATCCGCAACAACTTCAGGGAAGGTCCGATCCTGGTGTATAACGAAAAGGGCGTTCTTCTTCAGAAAGCGACGTATAAGGAAGGAGAACTTACCGGAGAGATCACCACCTATTACCCTGATGGCAAAATCAAAACCAATGGCAATTATAAAAACGGAAAGCTTAACGGGCCAGTCATTGAATATTATCCTTCAGGAAAAGTAAAGTCGGAAAGCAGGTATGCCGATAACTTCCTGAACGGACTTACCAAAACCTATTACGAAAGCGGTAATCTCAAATCGGAAGAAAATTATAAAGACGGAGTGCTGAACGGCTTTTTTAAAACTTATTTCCCGGAAGGCGGCATCGATACCGAATCCTTTATTGTAGAAGGACAAAAGAACGGAAAGTTCAGGTCTTACAACCAAAAAGGAAAATTAATTCTGGAAGGAAACTATAAGAATGCTGTGCTGGAAGGCAAGAATATGGGTTTCTATGAAGACGGGAAACACAAGCATGTATTCAATTACCTGAACGGAAAAAAAGAAGGCAAGAACCTTACCTATTATCCGAACGGCCATGTGGAGGAAGAATCTTTTTATAAGAACAACGCAAAAGACATCAGCACGAAAGTCTTTTATGAAAACGGACATCTGAAGCAAACCAGAACAATTATCGGCGGACTGAAATCAGGCGAATGGGTAAGTTATTATCCGAATAAAAAAATTGCTGTAAAAGAAACCTACATCAATGACCGTCTGGTGGGGCCACGCTATATTTATGGGGAAGACGGCATACTCACGGAGCAGCAGAATTATTCGCACGACATCAAAACCGGTATGTGGAAGACTTTTTATCCCGATGGAAAAGTAAAATCCGAGACCAGTTATAAAAGCAACGCCATGTATGGCCCGTATAAGACCTTTTTCCCAAATGGCCAGATGGAGACCGAAGCCAGCTATATCAACGGCCGTGAGAGCGGCACCTGGAATTTTTACAATGAATCAGGAAAGCTGATCAAGACCAAAACCTATAAGAATGGCGTGTTGGTTTCGGAGAAAGATCTATAAGCTGGAATAAAAAAAATTACTGGAGAACTCCAACAAGAACGGAAGGGCTGCAAAGTATGAGAACGGAAAATTAAAACATGATAAATCAAGAAGAAAAAAAATGGCTGAATGTGATGGTCTGGTTAACCGCAGCTTATCTTCTGGTTAGTGCATTCATAAATTTCGCACCAGTTTTTTTAGAGCCAAACCTGAATCCTTCCTATATCGAAATTCCACTTTCCATCTTTCTGCAGATCAGTAATCTGCTTATAATTTTATATCTTTTCCGATTTGTCAGAATTATTAAAAATCAAAGACAAATCTCTGCTATATCCATTGTTTTAATTACTCTCGGAAAGCTATACGTATTGACAATTTCTTTCTTTCCTCTTCTCTCTGATGATACCGGCTTTCCTGATACGAAAAAAATTCTCGCTTTAAGCATTCCAAATCTTATAATCATGATTTCGATATTGTTTTTTTCCATACAGCTTATCAATAATAAATTGGAAAATGAGATTAAACAGCGGCTCAAATATATTGGAATGGGGTATTTACTGTCTCTGAGTTTAATTGTAATATGGATATTTTTCATAAGCATTCCTGCCATACACTCTTTTCCATACTTTACAATCGTTCTTACTTACTCCGGTATAATTCGTTCTCTATTTTTTCTGATACCATATGTAGCCATATTGATTACCTTCATTAAAGAGCTGCGAATAGACGATAACCCATCGGATGAACATTGGTAAATGCTGAAATAGCCAGACAGGTACATAATTACAGAGATCCCCGCATACGCGAGGATGACGTATAAGGACAGGGTACTTTCAGATTCTAATCTTTCGCACTTGAGCACTTTAACACCTTAACACTCTAAAACCTTTGCTTTTCCCCTTAAGCCTTTTATTTTTGTCATTCCTCCTATTACTATGAACGCGATTAAAGAAACCAATTTCAAGTTTCCCGGACAAACAGGCTTTTATAAAGGCAAAGTCCGCGATGTATATTCCTTCAACGACAAGCTTGCCGTCGTCGTCACCGACCGGATCTCCGCATTTGATGTGGTACTGCCCCGCGCTATTCCCTTTAAAGGACAGGTGCTGAACCAGATCGCCGCCAAATTTCTGAAGGCCACGAAAGATATTGTTCCCAACTGGCTGATCGAGGTTCCTGATCCATCCGTAACGATCGGGCTCCGGTGCACGACTTTGCCTGTGGAAATGGTGATCAGAGGATACCTGGCCGGCCATGCCGCCAGAGAATACAAAGCCGGCAAAAGAATTCTCTGCGGAGAAAAGCTGCCTGAAGGACTGAAGGAAAACGATAAACTTCCCTCTCCCATCATCACCCCTACCACCAAAGCATCCGAAGGACACGATGAAGATATTTCAAGAGAAGAGATTATCAGAAAAGGATTAGTATCAGAAAGCGATTATAAGAAGATGGAAGAATATACCCATGCCCTGTACCGCAAAGGAACGGAAATGGCAAGGGAAAGAGGCCTGATCCTGGTAGACACCAAGTACGAGTTCGGTAAACTGGGTGATAAAATATACCTGATCGACGAAGTGCATACACCGGATTCATCCAGGTATTTCTATATAGATGGCTATGAGGAAAGACAGAAAAAAGGCGAAAAGCAGAAACAACTCTCCAAGGAGTTTGTAAGGCAATGGCTGATCGAGAATGGATTTCAGGGAAAAGATGGCCAGAAAGTACCCGAGATGAATGATGAGCTGGTCAGCAGCATTTCCGAAAGGTATATTGAGCTGTTCGAGCAGGTAACCGGGGAAAAATTCATAAAAGGAGACAGTCAGTCACTTCAGGAAAGAATTAAGAATAGCATCAGCAAAGCAATAAATTGACTTAAAATTTGTATATTTAATATAAAATGATTTAGATTTCTGTCATGAAATACACCATTGAAAAGACCGAAAAGTACAGTTTGATTCAGCTTCACGAAGACAAGTTAAATTCCGTCATCGCGCCCGACCTGAAAAGCGAGTTTGTCAAGCTGAATGCTGAAGGCATCCGAAACATCATTGTGGACATGTCTGAGGTCAAATATGTGGATTCATCCGGTCTGAGTTCGATCCTGGTTGGAAATCGCCTGTGCGAAAACGACGAAGGAATATTTATCCTGGCCAGGAGCACCGACCATGTGTTAAAGCTGGTAAACATCTCCCACCTGGATACGATCCTGAATATTCTGCCTACCGTAGAGGAGGCGATCGATGCTGTGTTTATGAATGAAGTAGAGAAGAACCTCCGCGACGGAGGAGATAAGGATGAATAGACTTGCCCTTTGAAGTAAAAATACTTGGCTCCTGCTCCGCGACACCTGTATTCAACAGGCATCCTTCGGCGCAATTACTCAATATTGACCATCGTTTTTATCTGATCGACTGCGGCGAAGCTACACAGCTTCAGCTCAACCGCTATAAAGTCAAATTCAATAAAATAGATCATATTTTCATAAGCCATCTGCATGGCGATCATTACCTGGGTTTAGTCGGCCTGATCTCTTCCATGCACCTGCACGGAAGAACGAAAGACCTGGATCTATACGGTCCTCCGGGACTGGACGAAATCATCACCGTTCAGATGAGGTATTCAGAAACCTTTCTGCATTATAAAATTCATTTTCACGAACTCGATACAGAGAAAAGACAAATTATTTACGAGACCAATGCACTCACCGTTGAAACTATTCCCCTTCAGCACCGGGTAAAATGCTGCGGATTCCTTTTCCGCGAGAAGCCTAAA
>JBJMLY010000226.1:0-4258 GCA_045805025.1 Cytophagaceae bacterium
CTGCCGGACTTGCCGCAGCTTCCAGGGTGCTGAAAGGATTTAACGATAGTTTGTCCGTCCAATGCCTGAAAATAGCGACGGAACTCTGGGATAAAACCAAAGAGCAGAATCCGATGCAACGGTTAAGACTTGCCGTAGAACTGCTGATCTGCACCAAAGATAAAAAGTATGCAAGCTTCCTGCTCGGAATGAAAGATAAGATCTGCGCCAATATTCAAAACAGCGCCTGGATCATCGGCCCCGCTCTGCCCTTGATCAATAATGCCGCTTACACCAAAGCCATCCGTGAATCTGTAAAATTATACAGGGCACAGGTGGATCTGCAGGAAAAGAAAAATCCTTACGGCGTTCCTTATGAGCCCGACATCTGGGGTGCCGGCTGGGGCATTCAGAATCTGGGCGTTCAGCAATATTACCTGCACACCTGCTATCCCGATATCTTTCCGAAAGATTATATGCTGCACGCAATGAATTTTGTATTGGGATGTCATCCCGGTTCCAATACTTCTTCCTTTGCTTCCGGTGTCGGTTCAAGATCACTGACCACTGCTTACGGTTTCAACCGCGCAGACTGGTCATACATACCCGGCGGAATAGGTTCTGGAACCGCATTGATCAGGCCCAATTATCCCGAGTTGCTTACCTGGCCATTTTTATGGCAGCAGACCGAATATGTATTGGGAGGAGGAACGACCGACTACCTGTTCCTGATCCTGGCTGCCGATCATCTGCTGAATAAAAAATAACCCTTTTCAATAATTGAGTATTATCTACTCAAAAAAATGCCTCAAATTTACACATTTGAGGCATTTTTTTGCCTATTATTTACAATTAAGCTAATTTTCTATAATTTAAATATGATTTATTTATATTTACCAAAGTTTTGTAAAGTAGTTTAAAACGATTTCAAAGTACCTTACAAAATTAAAAAGAAGAAGCCCCTGAAGGCATGAGAATAATTGTACTGGCCATTTTAATTATTTCAGCCTCAAGCGGCTTCAGTCAAACCGCCTATACCTGGAAGAATGTTCAGATCCTGGCCGGAGGTTTGGTCAGTGGGATTGAATTCAACCCGGCCCAGAAAGATGTTGTTTACGCCAGAACGGACGTAGGTGGAGCCTATCGCTGGAATGTAAGCGACAGCAGCTGGACTCCCCTTAATGACGATATCTCTTCCGCCGAATCGAATTACACCGGCATTATCAGTATGGCGGTGGACCCTTCCAATGCCAACAGAATATATCTTGCCAATGGACTTTACACAGCTTCATGGGCCGGCACGGGTGCCATTTATGCGTCCTCGGATAAAGGAACAACCTGGACACGGAGCCTGCTCAGCATCAAGCTGGGAGGAAATGAAAACGGCAGGACGGCAGGCGAAAGACTTGCCGTAGATCCCAACCTGGGGAGCAAGCTCTACCTGGGATCCAGCGCCGACGGACTTTGGACAAGCAGCGATTATGCCGTCACCTGGTCGAAAGTAGCTTCCTTTCCGGTGGCCACAACACCTGCCGGTAACGGAGGATTCTCCTTTGTACTCTTCGACAAAAGCAGCGGCACCAGCGGCAGTGCCACTCCAACCATCTATGCCGGCATCCTTCAGACGGGGACAAGCATTTACAAAAGCACCAACGGAGGAACGAGCTGGACTGCCGTAGCCGCACAACCTACGACACAAATGCCTCATCACGCCAGGCTCGCTTCCAACGGCATGTTATACGTCACCTATTCTGACGCTCCGGGCCCCAATGGCATTGCCGCAGGCTCGGTATGGAAGCTCAATACAGGAACAGGTGCCTGGACGAATATTTCTCCGCCAGCCGGACAAGGCGGCTACGGCGGCGTTTCGGTCGACCCCACCAATCCGAACATTCTCGTGGTAAGTACCATGGACCGGTGGTTTCCAAGAGATGAAATCCTGAGGAGCATCGATGGCGGCAGCACCTGGAAATCACTGCTTGCTACCGCAAGTTATAACAGGACGCTGGCACCTTATACCAGCAACTCCAGCCCCCACTGGGTTGGTGATGTGGAAATCGATCCCTTCAACAGAGACAAAGCAATTTTTATTACCGGCTATGGGATCTGGGTAACTTACAACCTGACTGCCGCCGATGCCAACAACCCTACCACCTGGTCGTTCCAGGAAAAAGGCCTGGAAGAAACTGTACCGGGAGAACTGATCAGTCCGCCGACCGGTGCACCCTTGGTAAGTGTCATTGGTGATATTGACGGATTTAAACATGACAATATTGATATATCGCCTGCGGCAGGAAGACATGCTCCCAATTTCGGAACCAATACAAGCATCGACTATGCCGAACTTTCTTCTTCCTTCATGACCCGCACCTATAACAGCGGAACATACGGTTCTTATTCAAACGACGGAGGTACAAGCTGGACAGCCTTCGGTGCCGCTCCCACCGGAACAAGCAGCGGAGGCAACCTGGCGGTAGCCGCGAATGGAAGCAGGCTGGTCTGGAGTCCGGGAGGAGCCTCGATGTCATATTCCACCAATAACGGTTCGAGCTGGAATACATCCACAGGCATTGGCACAGGACTGGAGCCGGTTTCCGACCGGGTGAACCCGCTTAAGTTTTACGTCTATGATGCGGCCAACGGCAATGTACTTTCCAGCACAGATGGAGGAGTAAGCTTTAGTGTCAAAACTTCAGGATTACCTACCGTCCCCAGTTATCTTTTATGGCAGACCGGCATACGAACCGTCTTCGGCATGGAAGGAGAAATCTGGCTCTGCCATACCGGAGGTTTGTATCATTCCACGAACTCAGGCACCAGCTTTACAAAACTCAGCAATGTACAGGATGCATCTAAAGTCGGATTCGGCAAAGCGGCACCTACCAAAACATATCCTTCCATCTATATTGTAGGAACGATCAGCGGTACCTATGGCTTTTACCGCTCAGACGATGCGGGTGCCACATGGATCCGAATAAACGACAACAAGCACCAGTTTGGCTCCATCAATACCATCACCGGCGACCCGAGAATTTACGGAAGAGTTTATATGAGTACCGGAGGGCGTGGAATCATCTACGGAGATATCCCCGTTACCACGCCACTGAATCTGTTGGATTTCTATGGAACATGGGAAGACCAGCAAGCCATACTAAGCTGGGATGTGACGGAAGAGAAAGACGTAGACGGATATGAATTATGGCGAAGCACCGATCCGGCATCCGGCAGCTGGACTCAGGCGGGTTTCACCGCATCGCTGAATACTTATTCTTTTCAGCACTATCAGTTCGAAGATCTCGCGTTACCCGGTTCGTCTGTTATCTATTATAAACTCATCGCAAGAGATAAAGATGGCAGCCGGACTGAAAGCAGGGTGATAAGTCTTTACGCTGAAAATAATTCCATCCAGGTTCATGTGTACCCTAATCCCTCTTCTTCGTACTTTCAGATTCACGTTACCCGGCAGGACACCTTAGCCATTCATTATAAAATCATAAATCTCTGCGGACAAATTGTGGAAGAAAACACAAACGCCGGAAGCAGCTTCGCGTGCGCGCAAGGACTTACGGCAGGCATCTATTTTCTGTGGCTGCAATCGGGCGATCAGACAAAAACAGTGAAGATTATTAAAGAATAAATGCTTTGGCTCCGTTGATCTGCGACACACATCAAAATTGTAAAAGACGAAAGTTTCACTGAATAAAAAAATCTGCAATCTTACATTAGAATAAAAGAATGTAAAATTGCAGATCTGATTATAAATTTTATCCTTTCAGAACTTCTTTTTATAAATATGGCAGTAAGGAGAGCTGCCGTTGTTTTCATAATAATTCTGGTGGTAGTTCTCCCCTTTCCAGAAGGTGCCGGCCTTTGTCACTTCCGTGGCCACATCATACCCTTTTTTCTTTAAGGTGGCGATCAGCGCTTCGGCGGTTTTCTTCTGCTCTTCGTTGCGGTAGAATATTGCTGAACGGTACTGAGTTCCGATATCCGGACCTTGTCCATTTCTCTGTGTCGGATCGTGAGTCTCAAAAAATAGCTTGGCCAGTTCCTCATAGGAAGTCTTCGAAGGATCAAAGATTACCTGTACAGCCTCTGCATGTCCTGTGCGTCCTGTGCATACTTCTTTATAAGTCGGATTTTCTTTCGTACCTCCTGTGTAACCTACATCGGTAGAGATTACTCCCTTCGCCTGCTGCAGATAATATTCCGTTCCCCAGAAACAGCCGGAAGCGAAAATAGCGGTATCGGTTTTCACTTCCTGCCCGGCAGGAATAAA
>JBJMLY010000227.1:0-3453 GCA_045805025.1 Cytophagaceae bacterium
AAATTGGTGGGTTGTGTGCCGGGCTGCGAACCTGATATCAACAAGTAACGTCCGAATTGAAAATAAAGCGAAACCAGGCAGAAACGGAAAAAGCGCTGCAAGCTATCACCGCAGCCTGTACCAATGGCAAAGGAAATTTGCTGGAGCTGGGCATAGAGGCTGCCAGAAAAAGAGCTACTTTAGGTGAAATATCGTCTGCCATGGAGAAAGCCTTTGGCAGGTATAAAGCGAATTCCAAAACGATCTCAGGCGTGTACAAAAAAGAAACCCGCAACGACAAAGAGGTAAAAAAGGCGCTGAAGCTTTCGGACGAATTTGCCCTGGCAGAAGGCAGGAGACCCCGAATCCTGATCGCCAAGGTGGGACAAGACGGTCACGATCGCGGTGCGAAAGTAATCGCTACCGCTTTTGCCGATCTTGGGTTTGATGTAGACATCGGCCCTCTTTTCCAGACTCCGGAAGAGGTAGCCAGACAGGCGGTTGAAAATGATGTGCACATTGTAGGCATTTCAAGCCTTGCTGGTGGCCATAAAACCCTCATGCCTCTTCTGATCAAAGCACTCAAGACCCATAAAAGAGATGATATACTGGTAGTGGCCGGAGGTGTTATTCCTGCTCAGGATTATGATTTTCTTAAAAAAGCGGGGGTTCATGAAATATTCGGTCCGGGAACAGTAATAAGTCTTGCCGCTCAGAAAATTCTTAAATCGCTGAAAAAGTAAAAAGGCAACTTCGTCTAACGAAATTGCCTTTTTTTTACCAGCCGACTGTTTTGGATATAAATTTCGGATTAAAGCTGAAATAAATACCAAGCCAGTTATCATCCCTTAACGAATTAAATACGTATTCCAGAACTACACTTTTTATGTTCAGCATCTGACATAACTGCCCTTTGCTGTTCACATAAATATCAGACAGCTGGTTCTTCCACTCTTCACCTCTATTTTCCATTCCTTCCAGCTCTCCATCAACTTCATATCTGATTAACATCTGCAAATTCAAAAAAGTTATGACCAGCTCCGGATTCGTTCTTTACCAGGTCCTAAGGCAGGTTTTTACATTCAGAACGATTGCTTTGGCAAGATCACAATCTTTGAAAAGTCCTGATCATCTTTTAAATCATTCAAGATCAGACAAAGCAAAACGGCCTGATAATCAATGACTAGTTTTAAAACCAGATTCCCCTTAATTGTAGGTGAGGAATAAAATTTATAATTTGCAGGTGATTTATAACTCCCCGACTTTTATGAAGTACATTTTCAACGTTATTTTCCTGATCTGTCTCTCATTAACAATTTCTTTTGCTGATGAATGGGATAAGTCTTTTACTAAAGTAGAGGACTATTACATCCGTGGGGATTATAAACATGCTTTAAAAGAAAATAAAGCACTGTGCGGACGCATTGAGAAAAAACTCGGCAAAGAAAATGCTGTGCTGGCAAGAGCTTATTTCCAGCAGGCAAAAATCGAAGAGGCTTTATCAAAATTCGACGATTATAAAACCATACTCGAACACGGGTTCAGTGTGATGAAAATTTCGGAACAGCCAACTACCCTGGAATATGCGAGAACACTTAACTACGCGGCTGCGGCTCTGATCGAATACGGGGATTACGCAAGAGCCGAAGAGTCTTTGAAAACTGCGCTTTCGATCGTAAAAAAAACCACGACGGATGATTTTTTCCTGATCAATGACCTTAAATATAAATTGGTGCAGACCATGTATTATCAGGGCTATCTGAACCAGGCCGATGTACTGATTCAGGATGTGATCAATTTCAGAAGAAGCCGGATTGTTACCGAAGAGCTGGTGGTAAATCCTAAAACGGGTTTATCCAAAGAAAAAAAATTAACTTCGACCGAGCTCAAAAACAGAAACCGCGATCTGTCGGCCGTGCTGAATTTATATGGAATGATCGCCATAGCCCAAAGCAATAAATTCAAAGCAGATTCCATTCTCACACGAAATTCCTACCTGATCAGCCGTGAGGTACGCAAAAAAGACGTGGCGAACGTCAACAACCTCTATACCTGGGGTAAGTTGTATGAATCGATCGGTGATAACAAGAATGCATTGGCTAAATATGCTTCTTCCTTTAAATATATCAACAAAAGTAAAAAGATCAAGTACAAGCACACGGCCAAACCAGTACTTGATATTTACGAAGCTTATGCGCAAAGTCTCCTGATCAGCGGAAGTACTACCAAGTATAAAAGAAAAATGAAATCCCTGGAAGTGAAGGTCAAGAGATACTATGGCAAGAACAATATTTATTATGCAGATATACTTCTTCTTCAGGCCAGGCGCCCTCTGCTGAAAGAAGATTTTAACAAAACGATTCCAAAGCTGGAATTCATTCTGAGTAATAATTTCATGATCCCTGATGAGCACATCAAAAGATCTCCCATACTGAAACTCCTGGCCGATAATTACCTGCAGGGAAGCAACTATGAAAAAACAGAGGAACTGCTTACCAAAAGAACAGATCTTGAAAGAACCCTTACCGGAAAAGATGCTCCTTATTACCACGAATCGCAGCTGGACCTGGCAAACTTTCACGTTTACTATTCCAACAAATTTAAAATCGCCGAAGAGATCTTTGACAAAAGCTTACCCGTATTAAAGAAAGAGTTCGATTTCAGACAGGAGGACTATCTGAATTACCTTCTGGGCTTATCAAAGCTTTATGAGCTCACTGACCGTTTTGAGCAGGCCTACAAGATCATCAACAATGCCGTCGATATTCAGAAAAAGAAATATGGCGAAAACGATGTACACTATGCAATCGCTCTGGAAAAGCTGGCTTCTATTAACATCAGCGCCGGGAATTATGCAGAAGCTGAAAAAGGATTGAATGAAGCCCTTCGGATTTTCAAAAAAGGCAACAACGATGAAAACATCAATTATACCAGCACCCTTGAAACCTTCTCCAGACTTTACATCATTCAGGGAAACTATGAGGAAGCGGAGAAGAATCTGAAGAAGTCAAGGAAACTGGCCAAGAGAAGTGAAAAAGAATCGCTCAAAATGGGAGGCACCATGGAAGAGCTGGCGACTCTTTATATTTACCTGGGTAAATACCAGGAAACGGAAGAATTTTTACTGGAATCTATCCAGAAAAAAGAGGCCAAGCTGGGTGTTAACCATCGAAATCTGATTAACCCTTACCATCAGCTCGGTCTCCTCTACCTGAAAACAGGAAATTATACCGATGCTGAAAAATTTGCGCAGAAAGCGACCAAAATAAGCTTACGCATATTCGGAGACAGCTCTGTAAAATACGCTGAAAATCTTGACCTCCTTGCCCGGATTTATTCAGCGATCGGAGATTATGAGAAAGCGGAAGAACCCGCCAACAAAGTTGTTCAAATTGAAAAAGACCACTACGGAGCCAATCATATCCAGTACGCCCGGTCACTGCAGGAACTGGCGATGGTCAAATACCATAATAA
>JBJMLY010000228.1:0-4019 GCA_045805025.1 Cytophagaceae bacterium
CAGACATAACGACAGTCATGGTGATAACGATCTTTACATGATCACCTTTGCCGAAGAGGATAAAACGATTCATCATAATTCTTCCTCGCCTCAGCCAGAAAAAAAAGAACCCGTATTAATGTCGAACAACGCCTTTGACAAGAACCACGCAATAATTCATGCAGCTTCTGAAAAACAGGTTCATCAATAATCTGAAAATATCAATTTTTTCACAACATGAATACCATGAAAAATATCCGTTTTTGTTCAATACTCAGAAACTTATCCATACTTCTGTTTGCCATGATTTTATGTACAAGTGTCACATCTCCGCCTGAAGACTACCAGGATGAGTACAAAAAGATAATAAAGAAATTGGGGAGTGGAAGGATGTAAAAGAATAATCCCGGCAGAGCCGGGATTATTCTTTTGATTTTTATCGGTGTTAATTACTTACACGCTTTTGCCATTTGTTGATCATGGACTCTGCATGCACGATGATCTTTTTTTGAGGATCCGATTCCTGACCATTAAAGAGTTGAAGCATAACCCTGTTAAACGTAGGGTCTTTGTCGACGATCTGATAGAGTTTATCCTCTGGATCCTTCACTATATCCTTTTGCCCGATCTGAATTTCTTCTGTAATCAATATATAAGACATAGAAATCAATTTACCTTTTTACTAAACGGGAAAAACGTAAAATGGTCTGAGGAAGGATCAACTATTATTAAATAATTATCCACAAAAACTTACATCCAGAACTGGTTGTGCTGGTTTTCAGCTTTATAAGTAAGGTATTTTTTATACGTAGACGGGGTGAAATTCTTCTGATTTCCTGCCCACGAATCCTTTTTGCCAGATACCCTATTTTTAGTTATCTTTAATTTGTAAAAAACTCTCAACTATGGCTATCGAACTCGACAAGGGAATACTCTCCAATTTTGATTCAGCAGCATCCAGAGAATGGATAGAAACCAATGGACTCGGCGGCTGGTCGAGCAGCAGCGTATCCGGCGCAAATACAAGAAATTATCATGGCATTTTTGTTTCCGCCGTTAATCCTCCTGTAGAAAGAGTGGTGATGCTGAACAAGCTGGAGGAAATTATCAGCATCGCTGGCAAAAAATACGAGCTTAGCTGTAATCAATTTCCAGGAAAAGTAGTCTGCGATGGTCTGCCTTACCTCAATAAATTCTCTCGCGATATTTTTCCCGTGTTTCAGTACAAAATCGATAACCTGGAAATTACAAAAACAATTGCATCCATATACCAGGAAGATACAGTCGTGATCACCTACGAAGTAACTTCTGCCGACGGTGAATTTGAGCTGGATCTCAAACCCATGATCAGCTTCAGGGATTACCACAGCCTGAGCCAGGCCAACGATAGTATTAACAGAATCGTAAAATTCGGGGACAGCACGCTGGAAATGAAACCCTATTCCAGCATGCCGCCTCTTTACATCCATGTCGATAAAGCCACCTTCGGTTTTAATCCGGCCTGGTTTCACAATTTTGAATACCGGGAAGAACAGTCCCGGGGGTTGAGATTCAGCGAAGATCTTTTCTGCTATGGAAATTTCACCGTGAAGCTGAAAGCCGGAAGCAAACTAGGCATTGTCATTTCTACGCTTCCCGATGCCGACAAAGACGCCTTTAAAAGAATTCAGAAAGAGAAGGAACGCCGCGAAGCGCTGCTGACCAAAATACCTGTTAAAGATTTATTAAGCAGAACACTGATACTTGCCGCAGATCAGTTCCTGGTAAAAAGAGGAGAAGACCTTAAGACCATTATTGCCGGATACCATTGGTTTGCCGACTGGGGAAGAGATACCATGATCGCACTGCCAGGCATATGCCTGATCAACGAGCGCTACGACGATGCCAAAAAAATATTAAAAGCCTTTGCCCAGAGCATTGATCACGGCATGCTTCCCAACCGTTTCTCAGACCGGGGTGAGGCACCCGAATACAACACAGCCGACGCGACGCTATGGTTCTTTGTGGCCATCAAAAAATACCTGGATTACAGCGGTGACGAACAATTCGTGCTGGAGGAGCTGCTGCCAGCTCTCAAGAATATTGTGGAATACCACGATGCGGGAACCCGCTATAATATTGCAGTGCAGGAAGACGGGCTTATTTATCAGGGACAGGTAGGCATGCAGCTGACCTGGATGGATGCCAAGATCGGCGATTGGGTCGTAACACCAAGAATCGGAAAAGCGGTAGAGATCAATGCACTCTGGTATAATGCCCTGCTGATCATGTCGGAGCTTTCTCAGAAAGCTAAGAATGAACACGAAAGCACAATGTACCGGGAAAGAGCGGAAAAAGTAAAAACTGCTTTCATGGATGTTTTCCTGCATAAGGAAAAAGGATATTTATACGACTGCATCCGCGGCGACTATAAAGATGCTTCGTTCAGGCCTAACCAGATTTTTGCCATGAGCCTTCCCTACTCACTGCTCGACCGCGAGTTATCATCTTCTATACTTAAAATGATCGAAGAGAAGCTTCTTACCCCATTCGGATTGAGAAGCCTTGCTCCCGATGATCCAAAATACATCGGCCATTACCGGGGCGATCAGCTTTCCAGAGACGGCGCTTACCATCAGGGAACAGTATGGTCATGGCTTCTTGGCCCATACATTACCGCCAAAATAAGACTGGAAGGCGAAGAAGGAAGAAGATCGGTCATGAAGCTTCTTAATAAATTCCAGGTACACTTACATGAAGCAGGTGTAGGAACTGTTTCTGAAATTTTTGACGGGGACGCTCCATTCGAACCTAAAGGCTGTATTGCACAGGCCTGGGGCGTTTCGGAAATACTACGCGCTTACTTTGAAGATCTCTATTCACTCGACAACAGCAGAGTACGCAGCCGGGTGGAGATGAAGGGCATACTGAATGAATAGTTGTTGGGTGCTCGTTGCGGGTTATTAGTTAAAAGTAAAAGAGGATTGTCGAAACAATCCTCTTTTACTTTTATAGAGAGATACAATAAATAATAGCCATGGCTATTATAAATCCATTTCCTAACTAATTATACCCATGATAGGCATGAGCTTCATTCATCAGATCCCGGATTTTTTCTTCATTCAGTGGTTTACGCACAAGTTCAAGATTCATTTCTTTTAAACGTTCAACGTCTCTCCGGTTGGTAGAAGTACTAAGCATAATAATGCGGGAATGATGCTTGTTGAGTATGTCAAGTTTATGAAAGGCTTCCAGAAATTCAAAGCCATTCATTTCTGGCATATTAATATCAATTACGATTAATTCCGGACATTCTTCATGATCCTGACACATCCGGCGCAGGTAATCCAACGCCTCTCTTCCGTTTCTCCGGATTTCTATATGACCGGCAATATTCAATTTTCTAAAAAGGCGCTCATTGATGAAATTGTTAATTCCATCATCATCAATCAGTAAAATTTTCTTCATAAGCATAGGTTTACATTTAGTTCTGGAAATTTAAAACTCAACCATTTATCCTTGTTAGTTTGATCTAACGGTGTGGGATAAGGGGGGTTATTCACAAGCTCCCAAACTTGAAAAAACAAAAGGATTTATTAAAGAAAGGGTCCCTGATAACTTATAAAAATGGAATCTTTCATTGAATAATAGAAAGAAAAAATTTGTTTATCCAACTAAAAACAAGCCTGCTATTTGATGCAAAATAAGAATTAAACAATATTTTTTAGACTGTTTTCAAGACGTTTTATACCTGGCAAACTAAAAATAACAATAGCTGTTAATGAATGTGAACAAGCACGTAGAAACCCATGAAAAACTTAAGAGTGGCCATCAAAGAACAGATAGCAAAATCAGGGACGGAAGTCAAAAATCTGAAAGTTTCAGACAAAGACAATCAGGTGAAACTGAGCAAAGAAGAAATAGATCTTATCAAAAAAGGCCTGCACCTGGACGAAACTTTTAAAGTGCATGAATTATTTGCTGCCTGGAGCAAAGCTTTTTACGGATATATTGTTTTGGAAAAATATTCAAAAACTACGAATTGTAAAATATTTAACGCG
>JBJMLY010000229.1:0-10858 GCA_045805025.1 Cytophagaceae bacterium
ATAAAAGAAGGCTGGCAGTGTTAACTGCCAGCCTTCTTTGTTATGGCCATTGTTGAGCTTTTCTTTAACAACGTCACTGGTTCGTCATTTTACGTTCACCACGTTCATCGTTCGCTCAAGTCCGATCGTGCAGAAAGATAAAATTCCTTCACAGGCCTTGTCCAGGTATTCTGGCAGAAATGTGAGCTCCTCTTTCGGAAAGTTGCTGAGCACATAATCCACCTGTCTTCCCTTCGCGAAATCGCTTCCCACGCCGAAGCGTAGTCTGGGATATTCGTCGCTGCCCAGTACTTCCTGTATGTTGCCAAGCCCATTATGGCCTCCGTTAGATCCCTTTCCTTTCATTCTTAGTTTCCCATAAGGCAGGGCCAGGTCATCGGTAACTACCAGCACATTTTCTTTGGGAATTTTAAGTTCCTTCATCCAGTAATTGACCGCTTTGCCGCTCAGGTTCATAAATGTGGTAGGCTTGATCAGAAAAATACTTCTGCCTTTGTGCTTCAGCTCGCTCGTAAAAGCCAGCCTTGCCGATTCAAACTTTAGTCCGTGCTTGTCCGCAAGGCGGTCGAGTACCAGGAAGCCCACGTTATGCCGTGTCAGCTCATATTCTGGTCCGATATTTCCAAGTCCGGCGATCAGGTATTTCATGGTGTAAAGATAAAATAAAAAATCCTGCCTTGTGAGCAGGATTTTTTTCTTAGTATGAAAAGAAAAATTATTTTTTACCTTTTTCTTCTTTAGCAGGCTCTGCTTTCTTGTCGCCCGGTTTGGCATCTCCGGCTTTAGCGTCTGCAGGTTTCGCATCTGTTGCTGTAGCGTCGGCAGTAACCACTGCGGTGGCAGTTTCATCCTCAAGTTTAAGAGCTCTTGGAATCTGAACGGAAGCAAGCGGTAACGATGGTGAATTCAGGATCGTAAAGTTCTTAGGCTTGATGTCGCCTACTCTTACCGATTTACCAAGGTCAAGTTTGGTAACGTCCACTTCGATAAAGTCAGGCAGGTTTTTAGGCAAGGCCTTTACAGTTACTTTAGGAAGTTTGATCATCAGCTTACCTCCCTGCATAACGCCCGGAGCAGCTCCGACGAATTTTACAGGTATATCCATTTTGACAGCTTTATCGGCTACCAGTTCAAGAAAATCGACGTGAAGGATCATGTCGTTCACCGGATCGAACTGTATGTCCTGCATGATGCACTCATGCTGTTTGCCTTCGATGGTAAGATCCACAATATGCACTTCCGGAGTGTATACCAGGTCTCTGAAAAGGAATGCCGGCGCATGAAAATGCGTCTGCTCTTTGCCTCCGTATAACACGCATGGCACATTGGTTTCGAGTCTGAGTTTCTTCGACTCAGTTTTTCCGAGATTTGCTCTTTTAAACCCTATAATCTCTATTTTTTTCATGGTACTTGTTTGTTTGAATTATGAATTAATTGATAAATAATGAACTGATAGAATCGTTGTCCTGGATCTTCCGGATTGCTTTTCCGAAAAGCTCGGCAACGGAAAGGACTTTTATTTTAGGAGAAGCCTTTTTTAAAGGAATAGTGTCGGTGATGACGATTTCCTGTAATACAGAACCCTCAATATTTTCTAATGCTTTGCCGGAGAGCACGCCGTGTGTGCAAATGGCACGCACGCTTTTGGCTCCTTTGTCAAGAATGATCTGAGCCGCACGGCACATAGTACCTCCTGTATCAATCAGGTCATCGACCAGCACCACATCGGCGCCTTCCACGTCTCCGATCAGCTGCATGGAGGCGATTTCATTGGCTCTTTTTCTATGCTTATCGCATACGACAAGATCCACTTCCATATGTTTGGCAAACTGCCTTGTTCTTCCCACACCTCCCACATCGGGAGAAGCGAAGAGCAGATTATCCAGCTTCAGTGACCTGATATAAGGTACGAATATGGCCGCTCCGTCGAGGTGGTCCACCGGGAAGTCAAAGAATCCCTGAATCTGTCCAGCGTGAAGGTCGCAGGTCATCAGCCTGTCGGCTCCTGCTGCGGATAAAATATTAGCTACCAGCTTGGCGGCAATGGCCACTCTGGGTTTGTCTTTTCTGTCCTGTCTGGCATAGCCGAAGTAAGGTACGACCACCGTTACATAAGCTGCTGACGCTCTTCTGGCTGCATCGATCATGAGAAGGAGCTCCATGAGGTTGTCGGCATTCGGGAAGGTCGATTGAATCAGGAATACATCATAGCCTCGCACCGACTCATCAAAACTTGCCGAAAGTTCTCCGTCACTGAATTTCTGAAGTGTTATTTTACCCAGCTGCTTTCCATAGGCAGCGGCGATCTTTTCTGCAAGATCGCGTGAGGCAGTACCGGAAAAAATTTTAATGTATGACATCCTTTAATCTGAATAAATAGCCTTCCTTCAAGGCAAATGAAGCTGCAAAATTAAGGTTTTTAAAGGGAATATCAAAAGATAATGTAAAGTATTGATAGTTAATGTTATCGGATTACTTTACAGTCCAGCACGATATGGCTGTAAGGGGTAATATGAATCTCCAGCAGGTCCTTGCTGTGAACATGCCTGTAAAATGACCGGGGCACGGCGAGGTAATAGGAATTCATGATTAAACTGCTGTTCAGGCCTATCCGGCCTCCTTTTCTGAAATCGGAGCCACGGATGATAAGCTTTTTGTTTTCTTTCAGATCTTTCATCTTTTTGATCATAGAGCCGATAGGCAGCATAATCAGGTACAAAAGAATAATGCCACTGATAACTCCGAAACCTGTACGGTATAGTTTATTGTCGAACGAAGACATGATTACCGCGAAGGCGGCGATACTCAGGTAAGAGCAAAAGATGATGGTAATAATTAAACCGAGCAGGGGACTTATAAAACTTTTTCGGATCCTGCTCTGCTCTTGTTCATTGAGAGAAGACTCCAGTATTTTATTTTTCATCAGGTGTAAAGATCTGTTTTCAGGATTTGAGACCAGGATTATTTTCGTCAGAAATATAAAAATAATACTCTTTCAGCTATAAATGATTCTCAGGGGTAATTCTGCGTTAATCCATTTTATTTTCCCGGATCTCTCAGAATCTCAGCGCCTTTTTTGGTCTCTTCGATGTGCTTCAGAATGATCTTCGTCATCGGCGTGCCTCTCAGATCCAGATACTTCAGGGAATGCAATGCCAGAATTTCTGAAGGTATTTCCGAAATCTGACAATCCTTGAGGGCAAGCCTTTCCAGGTTCACGGCCAGGGCAAGTTCGGCCGGAAGAACTTTAATAGGGTTTCCTCCCAGATCGCCGCCAAGAATAAGAATTTTAAGACTCTTTAATTTGCTGATCTGTTCGGGGAGAACACTGATATTATTGGAATGAAGATCAAGGAATTCCAGGCTTACCAGGGCGCCGAACTCTTTGGGAAGGGTAGTCAGTTTGTTTCCCTCCACATGCAGGTCTTTCAGTAATTTCAGTCTTCCGATTTCTTTCGGCAGCTCGGTTAGCTCATTTTCGCCAAGGTCAAGGTATATCAATTGGGTAAGCTCACCGATTTCTTTAGGCAAGGAAGCGAGGCTGGTGCTGTAGATCTTCAATCGCTTTAATTTCTTAAGCTCACCGATCTCGGGTGGTAATTTGGTGACTGAGCTGAGTGAAAGATCCAGTTCTTCCAGGTTGGAAAATTCTCTTATTTCCGGCGGGAGTGAATCCAGGCTGTTCAGCCTGAGCCTCGTCACTTTTTCTGCATTTTTTAAAGAAGATTTTATATCGGTATGCCAGCCCGTGCTTTGGGCCAGCGAAGGGTTTGCATTGATTATCAAAAGGAAAAAAATGATAAGGCAATTTTTCATCAACTACGATTCGTGTTTAAACTTACGTAAATGTAAGTCTAATACTCTAAAAATCAGGCCAAATGTAAGAAGGGCGTGGTATTTCTGAAATGTATACAGAAAATGGGACTTTAAAGAACAAAAATAGACTTCGGTAGTACGTTCTTTTCAGTTCATCTTAGTAATCAATGACTTTATTAAAAAAAGACGAGGGATTCAGTACGTCCATGGAAAGTGGGGAGGGGTATAAAATAAAAAGCCCTTAATCATGACGATTAAGGGCTTTGTTGACCGACCAGGTTTCGAACCTGGACTCTTCTGAACCAAAATCAGACGTGTTGCCAGTTACACCATCGGTCAATACACCTAATGTTTTTCAATCAGGATTGCAAATCTAAGCCAATTTTGATTTATTTCAAATCCGGCCTGAGCTTTTTTAATTAGCCCAGAATTTTTCCAAGCGAGTTATCGTAAATATCTCTGGCTGCAACCGTACTCATATAGGTTTCCTTATCCACAGTAAAACCATCTTTTACTACCTGTCCGATTTTGGAAAACTGGACACCGGCTTTGTTCAGGGCATTTACGAGCTCCGTATTTTTAGTAGCAGGCACAGTGACCACGACTCTGCTTTGCGCTTCACCAAATAACCAGGCATCTTTCCGCAAGCCGGTATGCGATTGCACATCGAAGCCCAGATTACCGGCCATAGCCGATTCTGCCAGAGTTATAAAAATTCCGCCCTCAGAAATATCATGCGCTGAATTGATTACCCTGGCTTTGATCAAGGATTTAACGGCATCCTGAATTTTTGCTTCCTCGTCCAAATCAAAGGAAGGAGTCGGAGAAGCTTTAATGCCCAGGTATGAGTACAGGTATTCGGAGGATGAAATATCGTCCTTGGCTTTGCCCACCAGGTAAATAATATCACCCTCGCTCTTAAAGTTCAGCGTCATCTGGTTAGAAGGATCTTCCATCAGTCCGAGCATACCGATGGTTGGTGTCGGGAATACCGGGCCGCCGTCGGCTGACTGATTGTAGAAGCTCACATTACCGCCTGTTACGGGCGTACCGAATTTTTCACAGGCTTTTTTCATGCCCATGATAGAACCTACAAACTGCCAGTATACCTCCGGAACATAAGGGTTGCCGAAGTTAAGGCAGTTGGTGATGGCTACAGGCTCGCCGCCTGAGCATACAATATTTCTTGCTGCTTCTGCCACAGCGATCGCGCAGCCTTCTTCCGGGTTTGCGTTGACATATCTTGAGTTGCAGTCTACGGTAATCACGATGGATTTATCAGTCCCCTTCACTCTGACCACAGCCGCATCGGAGGGAGCATTGGTACTGCTGTTGGCAGTGCCGACCATGGAGTCGTACTGTTCGTACACCCATTTTCTTGAAGCGATGTTGGGATGCGCCAGCAGGAAGCTGGCTACTTTTTTATAGTCAGGCTGCTTTACATCTTCGATTTTGAATTTCTGGAATTCCTTGAAATAGGCAGGCTCTTTATATTCGCGGTGATAGACCGGCGCCCCTCCTCCAAGAACAAGGTCTGTGGCAGGCACATCGGCAGCCAGTTCGCCGTCCATATAGAATTTCAGCCTCTTGGTATCGGTCACCACGCCGATCTGTTCGCAATTCAGATCCCACTTGGCGAAAATATCCCTGATCTCTTTTTCTTTTCCTTTTTTGATGACGATGAGCATTCTTTCCTGCGATTCAGAAAGCAGGATCTCGAATGGAACCATGTTCTTCTGGCGCGTAGGGACTTTGTCCAGCCAGATGTCCATGCCATGTTCTCCTTTGGCGCTCATTTCGGAGGTGGAGCAGATAATGCCTGCAGCACCCATATCCTGAATACCGATTACATTGCCGTTGGACAATACTTCCAGAGTCGCTTCCAGTAATAATTTTTACTGGAACGGATCTCCCACCTGCACAGCCGGAAGGTCGTGCACCGAGTCTTCGCTGATATCCTTGGAGGCAAAAGCTGCTCCATGAATTCCATCTTTACCGGTGGAGGAACCGACGATAAATACCGGATTACCTACCCCATAAGAAATGGCGCTGGCCTTGATCTTGGTACTTACAATTCCTGCCGAAAAGGCGTTGACCAATGGGTTTACGTTATAGCATTCGTCAAAATAAATTTCTCCGCCCACTGTAGGTATGCCGAAAGCATTGCCGTAGTTGCCAATACCTTTCACCACGCCTCTCATCAGCCATTTGGTTTTTTCCAGATCCAGGTTCCCGAAACGCAGGGAGTTAAGCTGTGCGATAGGGCGGGCGCCCATGGTGAAAATATCTCTGTTGATTCCTCCCACACCGGTTGCCGCGCCCTGGTAGGGCTCAAGTGCCGATGGGTGGTTGTGCGATTCGATCTTGAAGCTGCAGGCTAGTCCGTCACCGATGTCAACAAGTCCGGCATTTTCCTCACCGGCCTTGGCCAGCATTCTTGGAGAATCCTTGGGCAGCTTTTTCAGCCAGACGATGGAATTTTTGTAGGAGCAGTGTTCCGACCACATTACGGAGAAAATGCTCAGCTCAGTAAAGTTGGGCGTGCGTCCCAGGATGTTTTTGATCTTTTCAAATTCTTCTTCCAGCAAGCCCAGCTTTTTAGCGGTTTCGGCCGTAGTGGTTTTCTGTTCTGCAATCATGATTTTTTGTACGAATGAGTAAAGGGCAAAATTAAGAGAAAATTACCAGAGCGGGAAGAAAAGATGGGAGGATGTGAATAAGTAAATAGGAAAGAGGGCATTAACAGAAAAGTCCCCGGCAAAGCGGGGACTTTTCTTCAGATTGTAATACCGATATTACTTACCTCATAATGAAGGTATAGGTATGGCCTTTGGCACTGATAAAGGTAGCAATACGGTCGCAGGAACCAAGTCCGAAGTCGATGCTCCGGACGGTGCCCTTACTCACATTGGTGAATGCAAAAGTCCCGCTGACCGGATATCTGGCGTTATCGCAGTTCCAGTTGAATACGACACTGGTGGTAGTGGATGCCCAGCTGTCGTTATTCCTGTTTTTGCCGCTGGCATTTCCGCTGATCGTGGTTTTCTGGCCGGTTAAATCATCCTGCCGGATCCGTGTCGCGTTCCTCGTAAATGTTTTTCCATCGGAAAAAGTAATCGTATCGATGGCATGCACATTAAAAATTTTCAGCGTGGACGTGCTGTTCACTGCGTCAGCCTTTCTTGCCCTGTATCCTTTAATGCTTCTGCCGCTGATGGAATAACCTACGAAGACGGCCGAGTCGTACAGGGTATTGCTGGCATAATGGCCGTAATGATAAACAACGATCTGACCTGTTCTGGTAATGGTATCATTGCAATTATGGCTTACTGAAAAATCAATGATGAATTTTCTGTACCCGTTTGGAAAGTTGGCCAGGACTGGTCCGGTGCCACCATTGACTGTATTGGAATCAGGCATAATAGTCACAGTTCCGCAGCTGCTTGCCATTCTGTATTCACCCGGATTACTGGTATACGCCGCATCAATAGCAGTTTGAGTCGTGTTGGCATCACTTTCGCCGGTGGCATGGTCCTGTTCGGAAGTAAGATCAGGTTCAGCTTCAACATCTTTATCTTTCTTGCAGGAAGTGAACAAAAGACACAGGCAGATGAAAGTCGTCGCAACGCTTAAAAATAGATGTTTCATAAAATCTTTATTTTTTTGGTTTTGAAGCTTTGACCCTTGCGGAACTAAAAGGTTTAATTATAAGCTGGGAATTTATTTTTTATTATTGAAAATCAATTATTTGCGTCTCGTATTTTTTTCGATCTCATCCCAGGTTTCTGAAGAAATCTCATCGAGTCCGTTAAATTCTCCCGCTCCTTTGAGCCATTCTCCCGCATCGATGGTAACGACTTCTCCATTGATATATTCTGAATAATCGGATATTAAAAAAGAGGCCAGGTTGGCCAGCTCTTCATGCTTACCGACTCTTTTGAGGGGGATTCTTTTTTCGGGATTCAGTATTTCTTCGACCTGTTTCGGGAAAAGTCTGGCCCATGCGCCTTCGGTAGGGAAAGGCCCCGGAGCGATAGCATTCATGCGGATGCCGTATTTTGCCCATTCCACCGCCAGCGAACGGGTGAGTGCCAGTACGCCGGCTTTAGCGCATGCCGAAGGCACCACATAGCCTGAGCCTGTCCAGGCATAGGTCGTTACTATGCTCAGCACAGTACCTTTCTGCTTTTTTTCGATCCATTCTTTTCCAAGAGCCAGAGTGAAATTATAACTTCCTTTCAGCACAATGTCTACGATGATGTCGAACGCTTTGCTGGAGAGCTTTTCAGTCGGACTGATAAAATTTCCTGCTGCATTGTTAATCAGTACGTCGATGGATCCGAATTTTTCTTTTGCAGACGCAATGGTTTTTTCCACGTCCAGGTAATTTCTCACATCGCATGCCAGGGCGAGCACTTTTCCGCCGGTTTCGGCTTCCAGCTCGCGGGCTGTGGCTTCCAGTACATCCAGCTTTCTGCTGGCGATGATCAGGTTGGCTCCCAGCTGCAGAAAGCATTTGCCCATGGATCTGCCAAGGCCGGTTCCACCGCCCGTGATTAAAATGGTTTTGCCTTTCAGTGCATTTACATTCAGCATCAGTTGAGTATTCATAAGATCAGAATTTTTAAATATGAAATGTAAAATGCAAAAATTAAGGTAAAAGCCACCACTTTGTCATTTGTATTTTGCATTTTGATACTCGAATTTAATTCTTGTATGATTCCTTTTAATAAACCCTTCATCATCGGCAAAGAGCTGGACTACATCCGTCAGGCTGTGGAAAGCGGAAAGATATCCGGCGATGGATCGTTTACGAAAAAATGCCAGGATTTCTTTTCCTCCCGCTACGGCTTCCATAAAGTCTTGCTGACCACTTCCTGTACCGATGCACTGGAGATGTCGGCTTTGCTGCTGAACCTGAAAGAAGGAGACGAGGTAATCATGCCTTCTTTTACCTATGTTTCTACTGCGACGGCTTTTGCTCTCCGGGGTGTGAGAATTGTTTTTGCCGACATAGAACCGGAGACCATGAATATTGATCCGGCCTGTATTGAAAAGCTGATCACCCCGAAAACCAAAGCTATTGTCGTGGTTCATTATGCTGGCATCGCCTGCCGGATGGATGAGATTATGGCCATTGCCCAAAATCATAAAATCGTTCTGATCGAAGACGCGGCTTTGTCAATAGGAGCTTTTTATAAAGGGAAGGCGCTGGGCTCTTTCGGATCTCTGGCCACATATTCCTTCCACGAAACAAAAAATATTATTGCCGGAGAAGGAGGAGCGCTGATCATCAACGATCCTGCTTTTTCAAAGCGGGCCGAAATAATACGGGAGAAAGGAACCAACCGCTCTGAATTTTTCAGAGGTGAAGTGGATAAATACAAGTGGGTGGATCTTGGTTCGTCTTTCCTGCCTTCGGAGATCATTGCGGCTTTTTTATATGCCCAGCTGGAACATATTGATCAGATCCTGGAAAAGAGAATCTCCATCTGGAATACCTATGATCAGGAACTGGGTGACCTGGAAAAGAAGAATAAGATCAGGCTTCCAAGGGTTCCGGCGTATGCCAGCAAGAACGGACAGCTTTTTTATATTCTCTGCAAAGATCTGGGAGAACGCAGCCAGCTCATTGATTTTCTGGGCAGCAAAAAGATTAAAGCCGTGTTCCACTACCTGCCTCTTCATCAAAGTCCTTATTATCAGGCCCTGCATGACGGAAGAGTCTTGCCGGTTTCCTGCGATATAAGCGAGAGGCTTCTCCGACTGCCTTTGTTTTATACGCTGGAAGAAAAAGAGCAGTCCTTGATCACTGAAGCGATTTATCAGTTCTATAAATAAAAAAATGCCCGTCTGTTTTTTATAGCAATAAATAAGTAATTTTGATTACCTAAAAAATCAGTTCACCTATGAGATCATCTTCATTTTTATCCTTATTTCTGATTATCCCTGTATTTCTCATATCCTCCTGTCTCGTTTCCAAGAAAAAATACGATGCACTGAATGGAAAGAAATCATCCCTGGAGGCGGAGAAAGCCGATTGCCAGGATCAGCTTACCAAATCACAGGCAGAGGTAGAAAGGCTGAATGCTCAGATCGCCAACCTGAATACCCAGGTAGATACCCTGAACTCCCGCATTGAAGGATTGGGCAAGCTGAATACAAATCTTCAGAAGGAGCATGAAAAGTATAAAGACCAGACCAAGGCGCAAACCAATGTGCTGAATAAAAATCTTTCTCAGCGCGAAAAGGATCTGATCGAGTCTGAAAAGAAAGTGCAGCAGCTGCAGGTCGATCTGCAGGAAAGGGAAGCAAGAGTAAAGGAGCTTGAGAAGGTCCTGGCTGATAAAGATAAAGCGGTAAATGAACTTAAGAACAAAGTGAGTAAGGCCCTGCTGAGCTTTAAAGATAAAGACCTAACCGTAACTGTGAAGAATGGAAAAGTTTACGTGTCCCTTTCAGAGCAGCTTTTATTTAAATCCGGAAAAACAGATGTGGACACCAAGGGAAAAGAGGCTTTAAAAAAGCTGGCAGAGGTACTGAAGGACCAGTCGGACATCAATGTAATGGGGGAAGGCCATACCGACGATGTGAAGATCAATGAAGGCACCCCGGGCATGAAAGACAACTGGGATCTGAGCGTATTAAGGGCTACTGAAATTACAAGGCTGTTGATTGCCGGTGGTGTGGACCCGCAAAAGGTGGTTCCCGCAGGCCGTGGAGAATTCCAGCCGGTGGCAGAAGGCAAAACTGCTGAAGCGAGACAAAAGAACAGACGTACCGAAATCATCCTGACACCCAAGCTGGATGAGTTGTTTAAGATACTTGATAACTAGTGCTCTGTGCTTAGTGCAGGGTGCTTAGAAAATTAAAATAAGATAGAATTGATTAATTATAACTGGGTTCTAAGCACAGTGCACAAAGCACCATAAAAATTGTGACAAACTCTCCATTAATCACAGCATTTCAATTTCGAAAGCTAGACTTGCCGTTGATAGAACCCTTCACTATTGCATCAGGCACTCAGTGGGAGGCGAAGAAT
>JBJMLY010000230.1:0-8827 GCA_045805025.1 Cytophagaceae bacterium
ATTCCATTCACCTGGAAGGAATGAATTATACTGTTTACCGAATTGCTATATTTCTGGAGCTGATTTTCCGTACACTTACCTTTCAGTTTTATTACACCAAAGCTTTTAGCTTATTTGTAAAAAGAAAAAAAGAGGTATTTAAATCACGGGAATCCATTCAGCAGCTTGTCCGGAAGCACTCCGGCAAAAAAGTGGATGAGGTCATTAAAAGCCTTCAACGAAGAATCGATAAAAACGCCATTGTTAAATTTTAAGGAATGATATACGACTGTTTCGCTTTTTTCAATGAACTTGATCTCCTGGAACTGAGGCTGAATGAGCTTTCTCCTGTAGTCGATAAATTTGTTCTCGTAGAAGCGACGCGCACATTCCAGAAAACACTCAAGCCTCTTTATTACCAGGAAAATAAAGACCGTTATGCCGCTTTCCATCATAAGATCATTCACATTGTTGTGGATGAATATCCAGGCTTCTTCGCCAAATTCCGTATTCCCAATGCCTGGGATTATGATAATTACCAGAAGGAGCAGATCATGAAAGGGCTTAAGGAATGCCATGAAGACGACATTGTCATCATCTCAGATCTGGATGAAATACCTGACCCGAAAAAAATCAAAGAGTTTAGCCAGACACCCGGCATTAAAATCTTTGAACAAAAAATGTTCTATTATTTTTTCAATTACCTGGCCGTAAAATCTTTGGATCTTGCTCCCGATTACTGGCGAGGTCCTGTGATGCTCAGAAAAAAAGATCTGAAATCAATCAAACATGCACGGATGCAGCGGGGCGAAAAAGGAAAAAATCTGACGGTTATTAAAAACGGCGGCTGGCATTTCAGCTATCTGGGAGGGATTGAAAAGATCATCAAAAAAATTGAATCTATTGCCCATATCGAATTCAACAAGGATTACTATAAAGATCCGGCCAGAATTGAGGAGCTGATTAATTCAGGAAACGACCTGTTCGACCGGGACTGCCGGTACAAGCTTATTCCTGTTGATGAGACATTCCCACAATACTTGCGGAATAATATCAGTAAGTTTGAACATCTGATCAAAAAATAGCATGCATCCTTTTACCAAAGAGCTCGACACCATCAGGCCTTCTGACTTTATATTCTCCATCTGCACGATGGTGACCGACAAGGCAGAATACGAAGAGATGGTCAGCTCTTTTCTTGAGGCCGGATTTGATCAGCAAACCTGTGAATATTTATACCTAGACAACTCATCGGGCAATAAACACGAGGCCTACGAAGGCCTAAACAGGCTTCTCTCAGCGGCTCAGGGTAAATACATTATTCTTTGTCACCAGGACATCCTGCTTAATCATGACAAGCGAACAAAGCTTGAGGAATGTATTAAAGCAATGCATGAGAACCATCCGGACTGGGCATTGCTGGGCAATGCGGGAGGCATTTCTATCAAAAGAAATGCCTCAAGGATTGTGGGGGCCGACGGGAAAGTCAATCATGAAGATACCCTGCCGGCGGAAGTAGGCAGCCTAGACGAGAATTTTATTCTTGTAAAAAGAGCAGCGAACCTTGGTTTGTCGCATGATCTCAAAGGTTATCACCTTTACGGAACAGACCTCTGCCTCATTGCCGCTACATTGGGCTACAAAGCCTATGTCATTGATTTTCTGCTGACCCATAAAAGTTTCGGCAATCCGGGCAAGGAATTTTACGAGGTAAAAAAGAATTTTATCAAAAAATATAAAGAAGCTTTCAGAAGCAGATTTATTCAGACCACCATTACCAAACTCTTTCTTGGCGGATCTTCCATAAAATCAAAGCTCTATAATTCCCGACCCGTTTTTAAGGTAGTTTCAATACTCGCCAGACTCCGCAGGCAATCCCGCTAAGCCAAGGCTTTACCGCTTTTATTTACTAAATTTACAGTAATACGTTATTGACCAGTTTCCATGAAAATTTATTTCCGACTTCTTGCTTATTGCCGTCCTATAGGTAAACACGTAATTCCATATACGCTCTTTACTTTTATTGCCGTACTTTTCGGCGCCCTCAATTTCACGATGGTTATTCCGCTGCTAAAAGTGCTATTTGACAGAACGGGTTCTCTTGTAGCTGAACAGCCAATAAAAAAAGAATGGAGTTTTAATATTATCGATAGCGGGATTGAAAATTTCAATTACTACTTTGCCCAGAGCGTTCATAACAAGTATGGCTCTCTTGTCTTTGTCGTATCAGTCATCATATGCTCTTTCCTGATCTCCAATTTCTTCAAATATCTTTCTGCCAGGGTAATGGAATCTTTAAAACTCCAGACTATCCGGAATTTACGAAATGCCTTATTTAACAAAATCATTTCTCTGCATATCGGTTTTTATTCCAACCACAGAAAGGGAGACGTTATGGGCCGCCTCACACACGATGTCGCCGGCGTAGAAGGCTCCATTACAAGCACACTGGCTGTCTTCTTCAAAGAGCCTCTCACGATTATCATTTATTTTGTTATCCTCTTTAAAATTTCGGTAGAGCTTACCATTTTCGCTCTGGTGGTGGTGCCGGTGGCCGGACTGATCATTTCCTACATCATGAAGAAGCTGAGAAAAGAAGCGAAGTCCTCTTCCGAGTCCCTGGGTAAATTGCTGAGCATTCTGGATGAAAGTCTTACCGGTCTTAAGGTGGTCAAAGGCTTTAATGCCGAAACGATCACTATGGATAAATTTGAAACCGAGAACAACCGTTATACCCAGCTTCACCGCAAGATGGCTTTACGAAAAGAACTTGCTTCGCCTCTTTCTGAGTTTTCAGGAGTCCTGGTAACTGCATTCATTCTTCTTTACAGCGGAAGCCTGATCCTTAATAATACCTCCGATCTGAGTGCAGAAGAATTCATTACCTTCCTGGTTATATACTCACAGGTTTTAAGACCTGCTAAAGCTATTTCCAGCTCTTTTACAGGCATACAGGCAGGCTTAGCCTCAGGAGAAAGAATACTTGAATTTATTGACACACAACCTACCATCACTGACAAAGCAGATGCCGTAGTACTGGACCAGTTCAAAAAAGAAGTTGAATTTAAAAACGTCAACTTCGCCTATAACGAACACAAGATGGTTTTAAAGGATCTGAATTTTACACTGGAGAAAGGTAAAATGATTGCCCTGGTAGGACCATCTGGAGGTGGTAAATCCACCATTGCCGATCTGATCTCCAGGTTTTATGATCCGATCGACGGGCAGATCCTTATCGATGGGAAAGACATGAGGGACTACACTTCCGGTTCCATCCGGTCCATCATGGGAATTGTAACCCAGGAATCCATCCTATTTAACGAAACCATCTTTAACAACATCGCTTTCGGCAAACCTCATGCAACGAAAGAAGAAGTGATCAACGCGGCAAAAGTTGCCAATGCGCATGACTTCATTATGAGTGCGGAACACGGTTATGAGACGGTAATTGGCGACCGTGGAATAAAGTTATCCGGCGGACAGAAGCAAAGGCTCAGCATCGCCAGAGCTGTGCTTAAAAACCCTCCGATCCTGATTCTCGACGAAGCGACATCGGCGCTGGACACCGAATCGGAAAAACTGGTTCAGCAGGCCCTTGATAACCTGATGCAGAACAGAACCTCCCTTGTGATAGCCCACCGCCTGAGCACCATCCAGAAGGCTGATCAGATTCTTGTGCTGCAGGACGGACAGATTATTGAAAGAGGCAACCACCAGGAGCTTCTCGACATGAGCAAAGGTGTGTACAAGAAACTCAATCTGATGCAAAGCGCATAAGCCTATAGTTTGATTCAGATGGGAAATCATAAGATCGGACTTGGACTCATTACCTGCAATGCACCGGACAAAATCCGGCAGTCGGCATTTTCGGTAAATGGTGTGGACGAATTTGTAATTGTCAACGACGGCAAACCCTATTCTGCCGACTGTTATCCAACCCATGCGACGATCATCCAGCATCCGGAAAATATGAAAGTGGCGCGTTCCAAGAATGATGCGCTGCATTATCTCATGAACAAAGGCTGCGAACATATCTTCCTGATGGAAGACGATGTGATTATTAAAAATCCGGAAGTCTTCAAAAAATACATCCGGGCCGCCTCCAGGTCTGGTATTATGCATCTGAACTTTGCGCTGCAAGGACCCTACAATTTCAAACCGCAGCAAAACAAAAATGATGGCAGCGGTTTGCTTGCTCGGACTTTCGATGAGAAAAACGCCGAACCTAATCCGTTGCTGATTACCCATTACAATAAAGAAGATGCTCTGGCATTCTATCCCGCCTGTGTCGGCGCCTTCTCCTATTTTCACCGCTCCGTCATTGAAAAGTCTGGATATTTTGATGAAACCTTTAAAAACAGCTGGGAGCATGTAGAACATACTTACAGGATCATCAGGGATGGCTTCCACCCTCCTTTCGGATGGTTTGCCGATATTAATAATGCAGGTCTCTATCTGGAGAATATTGAAAACTGCATGGAGCAGAGTACTATTGCCAAAGATCCGTCCTGGAAACCTGCCTCTCAGGCTGGTGAAGAATATTTCCAAAACAAATATGGTTATGTGCCTTCCAAAATTCCCAAGGCCGGACAAAACCTTGTACTGAAAGAGCTCGTGAAAATTTATCATGGACGTGAGCTTCAGCTTATGATCAAATTCCCGACCCGGGGAAGAAAAGATAAGTTTTTCAAGGTCCTCGATCAGTACATCAGCATGATGGAGGATAAGGAGAATTACAGCATTTGCGTAAGCTGCGATCAGGATGACGCTAATATGAACACCCCGGAAACGATTGCAAAACTCAATACTTACAAAAATCTTCGTGTGTACTTCGGCAACAACAAAAGCAAGATCGAAGCTGTCAATGCCGACATGAGCGGAGATGATGATTTTGACATTGTGCTTCTGGCTTCCGATGACATGATTCCAATGGTGAAGGGCTATGATAGGATCATCAGAGAAGAAATGAAAAAAAAATATCCCGACACCGACGGAGTACTATGGTTTAATGATGGATACCAGGGCAATCAGCTCAACACCCTGTGCATTTTAGGGAAAGAATACTATAAACGATTTAACTACATCTACCACCCTGCCTATAAATCGCTTTGGTGCGACAATGAATTTATGCATGTGGCGGATCTACTTGGCAAGCAAACCTATTTTGATCTGAATATTATCCGGCATGAACACCCTGATTCCAACCGAAACCTGGAGGAAGATGCCTTGTATGAGAAAAACCTGAAGTTCAATTCGACGGACTATAAAACATACCAGGATAGAAAAAAGAAAAATTTTGACCTGAGTAAATTCAATCTGCTCATTCAGAGAATAAAACCTGCCAAGGCTCTGAGAGGATTTGACTTTGAAAAACCTGTTGCCTGATTACTTCATTCCTTTCCGGAATCTCCGGAACCTTCTTTTAAATCTGTCCCAGCGGAAATTTTTACCGGTATAATATTTATCGATCTCCGATTTTGCAGGTCCTTGAAAATGCAAGGCATTAAAACGGATTATTTCGCCAGTTTCAAGGTGCTTGCCATATGGTGCTCCGTTCTCCCAATAAATCTTTTTACCTCGCTCGCCCATTTCAAATCCCTGTGAAAAACTGATGTTGTCATCAAAGACAGTTCCTGACCTGATATCTCCCAAATCAAGAACAGACAGAGAAGAAGCTCCGATAAAATCAGCGACAGCAAGCATATCGGAAACGCCTCCTTCCAGCCCCTTTGACTTTCTTTCGTTAAAAAACTGAATGTAATGAGCCTTTAGTTTTTCATCCGTGAACATTGAAAAGATAAAATGACAAAAACGGTCAAGTACATTTTTACTGGAAATAAAAGTATACTGAGGACCAATTTTATTACAGACCGTTATATCAACTCCTTTTATGTTCTGAAAACAGGAGAGCAGATCGGTAAAAATCAATACGTCTGAATCGAGGTAACAGAACTGTTCTTTCTTGATTGACTCAAGAAACTCCCGAATAACGAACCAACGCTGAAAACAGAAAAGTTCTATCTGGTAATTATTGGTGGAAAGGTGAAGGTATGCTATTTCAAATTCAGAAGCGCTCATATAAAAATCCCTGATCAGGAAGTGAGAAACGAAATCGTATTTATTATTTTTTTCATCACCGAGCAGAATTATTTCCGCTTCAGGATTCATGATCTTCGCCTGATGGAGACTATATTTTAAATAATTGCTGTTCCCATTATGGACGAATATAATTGGAAACTTATCTGACATTTGAACTTAGAATTAAAAGGTTGCTTTTTAATTGTTCTAAATCGACGTATATATCTGCCTCGCCCGAACTTGCATCCATGTTTGTAATTTTACAAAACTGATATGCATATCTCATGTTTAAAGCTGAAGCAAGTGCAAAGTAACAGTTATTATGTCCATCGCCTTCTTTCCGGAATTCCAGTACATTTCCTTTCTCCATAAAAAGCATATTGGAAAGCCCGGCACCATGAATGCTTACCAGAGAGGATGCATGGCGGGCGATTGAAATCTGCGAAATAAAATCATAGTCTTCGAAACAAACGGACTTATATCCAATAGATTCGAGGTATGCCACAATTTCAGCTTCGTTAGAAACTTTTCTTTTCTCTGCTTTTGCACGGCTGATATAAATTTGAGCTCCTAAATTCAATGTTAACCTACCAGCAAGCTTAGAGCTTATAAGTGACCTTAGGCCCTGCACTACCTCGGGATTATAATTACCTGTAGGAGCAATGTGATCAGGAAGAAAAACATTTTCTGCAAATGTTATGCTTCGGGTATCCAGATACGCAATCTCAAGCTTGTCGAAAAACCGTAACGACTCAGAATGATATTTCAGCCGGCAGGTTTGGGGAAGTAACAAAATATATTCTTCGAGCTGATCTTTCAGCAGGTAAAGCTTCGGGAGCACATCCAGGATCCAATGAAAATAAAAAGGAGACCATTCGTCGGTTACGATCAGAATTTTTTTATTCGTGGGAGCTTTCCTTTTCTTCAGACTGATGAGCTTCCGGAGAAGAAATTTTAATTGAAATCGATTTTGCCAGTCTTTTGAAGGAAGGCTTTCGGAAACAATTTTCCATTTATGAAAAATCATTCCATTTTCAAAGATCATGGCTTTACTGAAATAATGAAGATTCACCACCTCAAATTGCCGGCTGTATTCCTTTTCAAAAAACGCATTGTCTTCCTGCCGCAGGTTTACAGGCTTTGTTCTCCTTACCTCAATTTTTGGAAAAAGTATGTTCTGCATAAATTCAATCTGGAAGAAGAATAGCGACGGCTATTTCCAGGTAAATCTGATATTTTTAATTTTGTCAAATGCCGAAGAAATGGAATGCAAAGCATTTTCAATGGTAAACCGGCTTTCGTATTTCCTTTGCAGACCTTTTGCTTTATCCCCAACCATCCGATTAATGGCATCTGAAATTTCCTTAGGACTGGCCGGGTCAAAATAATATCCATACTCTTTCAACTGCTCGATATGGCCACCCAAATTGCTGCATGCTACGGGGCATCCGAGCTCAGCAGCCTCGAGCAAAGGCATATTGGTGGGACCCAGGAAAGTCGGCATTACCAATCCTTTGGAATTCAGGTAAAGCCACTTTAATTCTTCCATCGATACAAAGCCTGTATCTATGATGGAATCTTTTATTCCCAGCTCCTGAATTATTGAAAATATATACGGTTTATTTCCTTTTTCAGATCCCGTTAGGACAAGCTTTAAATCAGGGAAAGTTGCCAGCGTAATTTTAAAAGCCTGAATCAGATTGTAGTGATTCTTGTGGGGCCAGAACTGTGCCGGGTAATGGATAAAATTCAAGTCGTCCTTTATTCCTGCCGGTTTGGAAGACGGGAAACCCGGGTTCACAATTCCAGACGGGAAAATAGGAACGACATATATTCTGTCCGGGTTTATTCTATAATAGTATTCTATTTCCTTTTTTCCTGCTTCCGATTCAGCAAAGATCAACAAGGCTTTTTTAATCACTTCTTCAACCTTGACGCGATGTTCAAATTCGCCCTTCGTCGTCATCTCGGGAAAAGCAAATGTGCTCAGGTGGCCGGCATCCCATTTGGTATAAATAAATGGAAAATCGGGATATACGCATTCCGGGGTTGGATAATAAATGAGGTCAACGACAGATCCAAGCTCGCTGTTTAATGCCTGCAGATCTTTTTTCTCTGAGCGCTTTAAGGCTGCTGCCAGCATTTTGGTGAAAGGAAGACAAACAATGCGTTTCAATATTTTTGAACGAATACGTTTTAAAGGAGTCTGCTTCCATTTGATCTGATAATACGGAGAAGAAGAAACTATTTTACGATCGGATATAAATACAATTTCAGCGTTCGGGAAAGAATAATCCTTTATTTTATTGATCAATTGGTTGCGGTAACCGAAAGCTCCGCCCGACTCCGGACTGTAGCCTTCATTTCCCAACCAAAAGCCAATTTTTAACTTACGCATTAACAATCGATTTAACTTCTTGAATTACTGTTCTGACATCCTCATCAGAAAGCCCGAGTCCGCTTGGCAGATAAAATCCATTTCTTGCCATTTTCTCGGCGACCGGATATGATTCATTTAAAAACAGATTTCTTTTGCGAAATACAGGTTGTTCGTGCATAGGCCAGAAAAAGGGCCTGGTGCCGATTTTCTTTTCTGTCAGTTTTGCCACCATGCTTTCACACAATTCCTGACTTTCTGCTACCAGACCAAAAACCCAATAAATATTTTCAGAATAAACTGTAGAGGTCAATGGCAATTGAAAGCCTTTAATTCCGGAAAGTCCTTCTGAATACATTTTCCCAACCTCTCTTTTTCTTTTCAGGTGATAAG
>JBJMLY010000231.1:0-3127 GCA_045805025.1 Cytophagaceae bacterium
ACAGAAGAACTCTCGCCCAGTGCATTATAAGGTGCCACGGCTGTCGGACGGCTGACACTCACCAGAGCGCTGGTAAAAGGAGTGGTAGTCGATACGGACCAATACTCGGTCGGACTTATACTGCTTATGGTTGCATCCGGTATACCGTTTGAGTTAGCTTCGAAGGCTGTTGCAGTTACCGTAGCCCCCGCTGAAGTGGCGGATGATATGGTTAATGGAAGATAAGATCCGCCAGCACCGCCATCTCCGATCGGGAATTTATAGTTGCCAGCAGTGGTAGTAGGCAAAGACCAGGCTAAAGGCCCGTCCACATAGGATGTAGCGCTGCCTCCCGTGATGGCCGTCGAAGCCGTATTTCCGACAGTCAGAATATTCGTGTTGGTAGTTCCAACATAACCCGAAGTAAGTGTAAGTGTATTGCTGACCGTAACAGGATCATCCAGCCTTACATACGTAGAGGAAGGGCTATTTACGACCATGCTTGGAAAGGTAATTCCTGTTGTACCGGTTGTGCTCACGATCTGAGGCGAAGCTATTGTTCCCGTACCGGCGAAAGTAATGGTAGCGCCAGCATCAAAAAACAAACCTGTATTTGCCGCGGAAGACCCCTGCAATGTAAAGTTGCCTCTGTCTGTAAAAGAAGCGGCGGTTGGAGGACCTATCAGTCTTGAATTATCGTCCACAATAAGGCCTCCGCAATTGAAGCTGGTCACATTCGCAAGACTGGCCAGTCCAGGCGTAGTACCATCTCCGATTCTGAGCGTACCGTTAAGACCTATAGCGCCTGTCGCTTTCCATCCTACCGGTATGTTACCGTATCCCGGAACGATGAAGGAGTTATCTGCTGAATTACCCATGTTCACGAGGGTTACATTATTAGGATATCCAGGAGTTACACCAATAGTCCCGCTACTGGCGGTCCACTCCATACCCGGAGTATATTGCTGACCATTCTTGTTGATGTAAAAAGTCGAAGCAGTACCCCAGATCGGAGGGTTACCTGAGGCAGCCCACTGATTTGAACCCCCACCCAGAGGAATGGTTAAAGCCCCGTTGATACGGACAGAACCGGCTACGGTAGTATTCAAACGCCAATTGCCGTCGCTGGTACCTGCCGTCATTATATTATTAAGTTGCAAAATATTGCCCGCTGTACTGGTAAGATTTAAATTATTACCGCTTGATCCTGCCATAAGAATTGTACCTCCATCAGCATCTGTATAGCCATTGAGAGCATTGGCGAAGTTCCCGCCTCCACTAGCGTTAATCGTTGTATTGCCGCCATTCATGAATGTCAGTGTATTCGCTGACCCCGGTTTAAAAATACCGCTTTGTAATGTAAGCGTCCCGCCATTCATAATATTCATATTTCCGGTAGCCAGTGACACCGTATTGCCTGCTCCCGGATTAATAACAAGGTTATAAAATGTGGAAGCACTCGAACCTCCAATAGATTTTCCGGCACCGGTCATTGTAACAGTCGTTACTCCTCCGCAACAGGCAGGACTGAAGGTTCCGTTATTTACCCAATTACCGCTTACATCGAATGAATTGCCGCCGTTCATGGTAAGAGTCTTACCAGCATTGATCGTAATATCGGCGCATGCAGCGTTGGCTGTGATGGTTATATTTCCTCCGGAAATGATTACAACATCACCCGCTACCGGAATCTGCGCCGGAGTCCATGATGCTGTTGAATTCCAGTTTCCTCCGCCTGCAGAAGAGTTGATCGTGGCAGCAATACCCGAAAGTGATGTCAATACCGCAATAAAAATCAGCGAGAAGAATCTCTTCAGAGCTGTTGGGTATACTGACTTATAAGACGTATTTTTTTTCATAGCATTTACCATTATAATCCTATTATTAGTATGACCTATACAGGTCAGGTAAACTTTAAAAATCCGATATATTAACTTTTGTATTAATTATTGGATATTTCAAATTAACGGGAAGTCAAAAGTAAAGGCTATTAATCCATAAAAAATATCAATAATATTCAGAAATATTGAATACATATACTTGATTAACAACAAATTAAATAACAAACGTCAGAGAAAAATATAGACAAAATATGCCTTATTATGATGTGATTTTAGTAGCCAACTCCCTTATACCTTGTGGATAACCTTCAGCGGAATGGTTTTTTTCAGGTAAAAGCATATAAAAAACAATGCGTTGAATTAGTAATAAAAGGCCTTATTTAAATCTGCTGGCAGCAAAAAATATTTAAAAAATCTGCTTCAATCTTATGAGACATTCCCGGGAGACTCAAAGAAATATATAGACATTATCCCAATCTGCCTCAGAAACCTGTAAATGATGAAAGCTTTCTTCCAATGCAATATATAATAAGGTCATCGGATGAAAGCTATTGAATCTGTATGGAGGGCGTATATTATTCGGCCTGGAGTTTGAGGTAATTGCTTAACTTTTCAATATTCTGTTTCAATCCTTCATCAGCCTTGAAAGTCTTCACCACCTGGATAAATTCTTCCCGGCTCCCGAAAAGCATATGCCAACTTAGGTGGGTATCCTTTCCCCGGCTCTCAAATTCGATGGTAGCTGTAAACTTCGGAGCACTGATGTGCTGGTAAACAATCTTTTTGTGCCTGATAACCTCCGTAAATACGCTCTTATTTTTATAGTCGGTGCCGTCCGGACCGTGCATGATAAGATCCCACTCCCCTCCCGGCTTCATATCCATTCTGGAGATCGTGTTTGTAAATCCGTCCGGTCCCCACCAGTTTCTGATATGCTCAGGATCAGTCCATACTTCCCATACCAGTTCGATCGGTGCATGCAGGAGACGGGAAATTCTGAGTTCTCTGTCGGCTGTATTATTTTTTTCGTTTTGCATATTTTTTTGATTTTTGAATTTTATCCAGATACTTTTCCAGAGAATCGAACTTTTTCTCCCAATACTGTCTGTATTGTTCTATCCATTCCGAAACTTCATTCAGTCCCTTGAGCTTTGCTTCGCAATAACGCTCTCTGCCTTGCTGCCGGATCGAAATCAATCCGCATTCATTCAGAATTTTCACATGAAGAGAAACTGCCTGCCGGCTTACATGAAATTTTTCTGCAATGGCATTCACATGAAGAGGCTGCCTGGCCAGCATACCAATAA
>JBJMLY010000232.1:0-11278 GCA_045805025.1 Cytophagaceae bacterium
CGCGAATTTTTCAGACAAACGATCGGCACCTACGATACAGAGACCAGAGTTTCTTACCTGAACATCGTCTGGGAAGCAACCAAATCAAAGGGTTTCATCAGCGAGATGGAAGCAACCGCCATTCTGAAGTTGGCCAAAGACTGGTCGGTTCAGAAAGAGCTGCTGAAACTTATAAGAAAGTAATTTTTCTTATGCCATTTTTAGGGTCTGTTCTCCTTCTTTTTTTTCTCTCGCTCAGTTCTTTTTCCCAACCCGTTTTTACACATGCAGATACTCTGAGAGGATCACCAAGTCCTCTGCGCTCATGCTATGATGTTAAATTTTACGACCTCCATCTTCATATTGATATCCAACAAAAAAAAATCGCAGGTGCCAATAAGATCCATTACCTGGTAAACTCGGATTTTGATAAACTGCAGATCGATCTTTTTGCCAATCTGGAAATCCACGGCATCATACATGGGGAAGAACAACTATCCTTTGCGCGGGACAACAATGCCGTATTCATTCAATTCGGATCGCTTCAGAAAGCCGGTATACGGGATTCCATCACCATTTACTATTCAGGCATACCGATCCCGGCATTGAATGCACCATGGGACGGGGGGTTTGTCTGGAGTAAAGACAGCCTGGAACGTCCGTGGACAGCTGTTGCTTGTGAAGGAACAGGAGCCAGCCTTTGGTGGCCATGTAAGGACCACCTTTCGGACGAGCCTGACAGCATGAGAATGAGCTTTACGGTACCCGAAGCATTAACCTGTGTCTCAAATGGAAATCCGGAAAGCGCCGTTTCCCGCTTCGGAGAAAAAACACAACGCTGGATGGTTCACGCTCCGATCAATAATTACAATGTAACTTTCTACATAGGATATTATTCTCATTTCAGTGAAGCATTTACGAGTATAAGCGGAAATACGATCAGCTTAGATTTTTATGTGCTTGACTACAATCTGGATAAAGTAAAAAATCATTTCCTACAGGTAAAACCTATGCTGAACTGTTATGAAAAGCTTTTCGGGGAATATCCCTTCCAAAAGGACGGATATGCTCTGGTAGAAGCCCCTTACTGGGGAATGGAACATCAGAGCGCCATTGCGTACGGAAATCATTTCAGGACTGACATGCTTAAATACGATTATATTATCGTTCATGAAAGCGGACATGAGTGGTGGGGAAATAATGTAAGCGTAACAGATCATGGAGAGCTGTGGATTCATGAAGCATTCACACCCTATGCGGAGGCCTTGCTGGTGGAGTGCAGTTACGATTACAATCGTTCTTTGAACTACCTCATGAAACAGAGGTCTTCGATAAAAAATAAGGAAGCTATTCTGGGACCTTTGAATGTGAATTATAAAGGATGGAAAGATTCTGACATGTATTATAAAGGAAGCTGGATGCTTCACACCTTAAGAAATGTAATTGCTGATGATACCTTGTGGTTTGGCATATTGAAAGGAATACAGAAAAAATTCAAATGGAATTCGGTTAACTCGGAAATGATTATTCAATATATAAACAGCAGAACCGGCCAGGATCTGCACTACTTTTTTGATCAGTACCTGAAGTCCCCTGTCCCTCCTGCTTTTACTTATTCCATAAAAAAGAAAGGGAGAAAAACCATCCTCTCCTACAAATGGGAATCGGATGTGAAGGATTTCAGGATGCCTTATTTCATCACTCTGAACAATTCAGAAATCATTAAGTTAAATCCCACTACAGAATTACGGACTCTGGAATATCATGGAAAGATCAATAAACTGGAGTTTCCTGAAAAATTGTTTTATGTGGACATTAAAAAAGAATAAAATCCTTCTTACCCCCTTCAGCCTGTCAACCTTATTCCTGATTTTGATCCTGTCGGGAATCATACCTGTGTATGCTCAGAAAAAATCATCAGCAAAATCTGTTCCTTCTGTTTTCCCTTATCAATGGGGATTAGGAATTAAGGTCGGAGACCCTACCGGCATCAGCATAAAAAAATACAATGGCAACAAAGCGCTGGAGCTTATTGTAGGATATCCCTATTATTATAGTTCCTACTACGGACATCGTTTTAACCACGACCACCGGTATAAAAATTATGCTTTTGGAAATCCTTACCAGTATTCCAGCCGCAGCTGTATTCAGTTCAGGTATTTAATTCAGAATGATTTTCAGCATTTCAAAGGCTTCCGCTGGTATGCGGGCGCAGGGGCTCAGCTCCGAACGGTTTCCTATTATTTCGATTACCGTGATCAGGCGGGAAATAAGCTCAGCGCAAGAACTCTCAGCGTAAACCTGGGTGTTGATGGAATTATCGGACTTGAATATACCTTTGACGATCTGCCTCTATCCGTTTTCGCCGATATGAATCTCTACGTTGAACTATACAGACTTCCACTCTACCTTGAAGGACAGGGAGGGATTGGAATAAGGTATAACCTGCGGTAACTCATCCTCTCATTTTATACTCCATTCTATTAATGGTATTTAGATACCTTATATAATCTATAGTTCTTACCTAACAAGGGATTCAAAACGGCAAAAGATAATTTTTTCTTAGATAAACATCCTTTAAGGGCTAAATTAGTAGACCATAGGCAGTGAACAAACCTATAGCCTTTAAGATATGAAAAGTACATTCTTCAAATCCCTTGCCCTTACTGCCTTCTTCAGTATACTTTTAATTCAGGCTTCCGCACAGTTCAGAGTGGTGGGATATCTGCCGAACTGGAACAACATTGTGAACGATGCCAATGCAGTCGATTATTCCAAGATTACCCACATGAACATCGCATTCATTAATCCAACCAATGCAGTGGGAGATCTGGGCCCAACTACCGGTTTAAGTACGGTAGTTCAGAAGGCTCACGATAACAATGTAAAGATCCTGATGTCAATGGGGGGAGCCGGCTCACCTGCTTCCTGGACCAACCTTCTTCTCGATGCCAACAGACCTGCATACATTGCAAAAATTGTATCATTTGCCAGCACATATGGTTTTGACGGCGTAGACATAGACCTCGAAGGCTCAGCCATCGACGCCAATTATCAGAAATTTGTGACAGATCTGAGGGCAGCCCTTCCCGCAGGTATGCTGCTTACGGCGGCAGTTGCCACCTGGGAAGCAAGCCGTTTCAGCAGCACATCCCTATCAAAATTTGACTTCATCAACATCATGTCATACGACGCAACGGGAACCTGGGCGCCGTCAAATCCGGGGCAACATTCACCCTATTCTATGGCCGTCAACGATTTGACTTTCTGGGGAACCACTAAAGGAATGCCTGCCTCTAAAATGTGCGTTGGCGTGCCGTTTTATGGATATGGCTTTAATACTGCAAACACCACCGCCTATGGAATCGGCTATAATGCAATCGTGGCGGCGCATACCGGAGCTGAAAATCACGATACCGTATTCGTCAGTGCCAACGAGACTATTTATTATAATGGAATTGGAGAGATCCAGGATAAAACCACCCTGGCCTTGAATAATGCAGGAGGAATTATGATCTGGGAGCTTACGCAGGATGCCACAGGCAGCAAATCCCTGCTCACTGCCATTGATGATATTATCAAGAGCTCTATCAACAATACAAACCCGGTTGTAAGTATTACATCGCCTAACAAAACCAGCAATGCCGAATCCGATACCATTACGATAACTGCGGATGCCCTGGATCCTGATGTGAGCGGAAGTATTGCGAAAGTGGTTTTTTATGCAGGAACTATGAAGATCGGAGAAGATGCCAGCGCGCCCTACAGCGTAGATTGGTCAGGCGCCGGAGCCGGAACTTATTATGTAACTGCCAAAGCCTTTGACAACGCTCATGGAATCAGTACATCACTCGTTGATACCGTATACATTGTTGCCGGGTCTGAAGCTTCTTTCGGAGGCCCTTTTTCCATACCAGGAAAAATTGAAGCGGAAAATTATGATATGGGAGGTGATAATGTTTCCTACCACGATCTGGACCTTGCCAATAGCGGAAGTGCTTATCGTGCAGGCTCCGTGGATCTGGAAGCTACCAGCGATGTGGGAGGAGGGTATAATGTTGGGTGGACCAAGCCTGGCGAATGGCTGAGGTATACCGTCGATGTTACCGCCAACGGTTCATACGATATTCAGGTAAGAGTAGCCACCACCTTGTCGGGTAAGAAATTCCACATCGAAATGAACGGAGTCAATGTAAGCGGAAATATATCTGTCCCTAATACAGGAGGCTGGCAAAACTGGCAAACCGTGACGATTCCGAATATACCTTTAACGTCGGGTTCTCAGACGATGAAAATAGCTTTCGATTTTGGCGATTTCAATCTGAATTACATCAGCTATTCAATCAGCAGCGGAGTAACGGGAATTACCGGTTCTTCCACCTCTCTCAGTACAATCACTGCTCAGCCAAATCCTTTCAGCGACCAAACTACCGTGAGCTTTTCATTAACTACCGGCGGCGAAACAAAGATTATTCTTTATGATGAGCTTGGTAAAGAAATCAGCACAGTGGCCGATGGCTATTTTCAGGAAGGCTCCCATGATATTTCTATCCAGGCTGCTTCTATGAATTCAGGATTTTATTTTTGCCGGATCATTCAGAAAGATGGTGTAAAGATGCTGAAGCTTATTAAGGAATAAACGCTCAGGACAACTGATTAATCTTCTTCCAGCTGACTTTTGTTAAGTTCAGCTTCAAGGAAATAAGCCCCTTCCACGACAATGTTATTATTGACCGGCACCTCCTCCAGGAGTGTAATGCCTACATATCCATTTTCTGAACCATCAACTCTGACCGGAACTTTCTTAAACTGCCAGACACCTTTTTTTTCTCCGGTGCGGATATAAATATAATTCAGGTCTGCGTCTTTAATAATGGCTTCTTCAGGAACCGCATCCATGACAACTACATCGGTCTGAATTTTGGCATTTACATACATTCCAGGAATAAGATCGAGATTTTGTTTGTCAAGGTGAGCATGCACACTTACAGTACGGTTTTCCGGATCCAGCTTTTTACCGATCAGCAGAATGCTGGCTGTTTCCACATAGTCAGAATTCGGAATATGAAAAGTCACCTTCTGATCTTTTTTCACCTTGAGCACATCTTTCTCATAAACCATGAGCTCAAGATGCAGGTGCTTTTTATTGACAATCTCGTAGAGCACCATTTCCGGACTTACAAATTTACCAATCGTAGCATTGTCGATAGAGATATCACCGGATATCGGCGCAAGCACATCAATGGTGGCGCTTACATTTCCTTTCAGAACTTCTTCGGGTGAAATTTTTATCAGTTTGAGATGCGCCTCCAGGGCTTTGACGCGGGCAAAGCCGGTAGCTCTGTCGGCCTCTGCCTGTTCAAGTGTTTTCCGGGACGTCGTCTGGTCGATGCCCAGCTCCCTTTGTCGTGCCAGTTCCTTATCCAGAAAATCGAGCTGGTGTTTTGCATCAATGTACTCCTGCTGCAACTGAATAAAGCTAGGGTGGTACAGCTCGGCAAGCTTATCGCCTTCGTTCACATAATCACCGACCAGCACATCTGCCTGCCTTACGAATCCCCCCATAGGCACACTTACCGTCGCATGAAACTTGGGGGGCACATCCACCAGTCCATTGGCTTTTATGCCGCTGCCTAGATTTTTCTTTTCGAAGCCGCCCAGCTTGATTTGGGCAGCTTTTAACTGTGCTTCTGTTAAACTGACTTCAAAACGGGAAGCTACCGGTTTATCTTCTTCTGTCTTTTTTTCAGGCGTATTACAGGCTGCCATCAAGACGGCTAAAGAAAAAATCGGTATGATTAAATTAAGCCTGAACATTCTCTTCATCAGTATTATAAATAGTATACAATATCGGCAAAATGACCAGAGTAAGCAATGTGGCTGTAATCAAGCCTCCTACCACGACCGTGGCCAGCGGTTTCTGAACTTCGGCACCGGCAGAGTTCGACATGGCCATTGGCAGGAAACCGAGAGAAGCCACGGCAGCTGTAATAAAGATCGGTCTGAACCTTACTTTAGTGCCTATAAGGACACGGTCAATTTCGCTTTTAATACCTTCTGCTTTCAACTGATTAAAATAGCTTATCATCACAATTCCATTCAGCACGGAAACGCCGAAAAGAGCGATAAAGCCTACCGCTGCGGATATACTGAAAGGCATATCGCGCAGCCAGAGAAAAAATATTCCTCCGATGGCTGACAAAGGAATTGCCGTGAATACCATCAACGATTCTTTGAACGAATTAAAGGTAAAATAGAGCAGCACGAAAATCAGGAACAACGCAACGGGCACGGCCACCTTTAACCTTCCTTTGGCTTTCTCCAGGTTCTCAAACTGACCTCCGTAAGTAAAGAAATAACCCGAAGGCAAATGTATACCCGTTTCCAGGGCCGACTGTATATCTTCCACGACCGATTGCACATCTCTGTTTCTTACATTAATGCCGATGGTGATTCTTCTCTTGGTATCGTCGCGTGAGATCTGCATGGGACCCTCGTTGAATTCAATAGTAGCCACCTCTTCTATGGGAATTTTTGTTCCATTGGGAAGATCGACATACAAACCTTTTATATTGTCGATGTTGCCCCGGTATTCCTGGTTCAGCCGCACAACCAGGTCAAATCTTTTCTCACCTTCCATTACCTCTCCGGTTTTCTCACCGGCAAAAGAAGCCCGAAGAATTGAATTTACCTGTTTGATGTTCAGACCATATTCCGCAATTTTATCCCGGTCGTATTTTACCTGTATCTGGGGAAGACCGATGGTCTGCTCTATACGAAGATCTGCCACACCCTCTATTCCCTTAATGAGCTGAGCCGATTCCTTAGCCTTTCTGTTCAGCAGGTTCAGATCCTCTCCATAGATTTTAATAGCAATATCTGATTTGACTCCTGTCATCAATTCGTTAAACCTCATCTGGATAGGCTGCTGAAATTCGAACTGCACACCGGGAAGAGTTTCCAGGGCTTTTTTCATGGTATCAGCCAGCGCTTCTTTGGAAGACGCAGTAGTCCACTCTTTCTTATCCTTGAGAATTACCATCAGGTCATTGGCTTCTATAGGCATAGGGTCTGTAGGGATTTCTGCGGTACCGATCTTCGATACCACTTCTTTTACTTCAGGAAACCCAAGTAGTATTTTTTCAGCCCTGGTTGAAGTTTCGATGGTCTGGGAAAGTGAGGAGCCGGATGCAAGACGGGTTTCTACGGCAAAATCACCCTCATCCAGCGAAGGAAGAAATTCTCCACCAAGGTTTACCAGCACATAAAGACTGAAGAAAAAAACAATGGTCACCGAAACCATGATCGCTCTTGGCCATTTCAAAGCAAAACGGATGATCGGCTCGTAATATTTATAAAGCCTGTTGATAAGCCGTTCGGAGAAGCCAGCCCCGTGCTTTGCTTTGCCAAGGAAAAGGGAAGACATCATTGGCACATAGGTGAGGGATAGAATTAAAGCTCCGATGATCGCGAAGCCGACGGTCTGCGCCATAGGCTTGAACATTTTTCCTTCAATTCCAACCAGGGCAAGAATGGGCAGATATACGATTAATATAATGATCTCCCCAAACGCGGCCGACTGTCTGATTTTTACAGATGCGGTCAATACCTCCTGGTCTACATCTATTTTTCCCTGAGTATGATCAATAGAGGATATCCGGAGTATAATAGCCTCGACAATAATGACTGCTCCGTCTACTATAAGTCCGAAATCGATAGCCCCAAGGCTCATCAGGTTGGCAGAGACGCCGAATATGTTCATCAGGCTGATCGCAAAAAGCATGGATAGTGGAATTACCGAAGCTACGATCAGTCCGGCACGTAGATTACCCAACAGCAGCACCAGCACAAAGATGACTATTAGTCCTCCTTCCACCAGGTTAGCGGTTACGGTATGAATGGCCTTTTCAATCAGAATGGTGCGGTCAAGATACGCTTCTATCTGTACTCCCACAGGCAGCGTTTTCTTAATCTCCGCAATTCTTTCTTTCACATTGTGAATTACCGCTGCGGAATTTGCCCCCTTCAGCATCAGTACGATTCCACCCACGGCTTCCCCTTTCCCATTCATGGTAAGAGCACCGTAACGCACTGCATGTCCGTACTTCACAACCGCTACATCTCCAATGGTCACAGGAAATCCTCTGTTGTTTTTCCGGATCACAATTTTCCGGATATCTTCCAGGGAAGTTATCAGACCTTCGCCACGGATGAAATAAGCATTGTTGAGTTTTTCAATGTAGCTTCCGCCTGTATTCTCGTTGTTGTTGACCAGCGCCGTATAAATTTCCAGGATGCTGATGTTGTATGAGCGAAGCACTTCAGGAGCAATGCTTACTTCGTATTGTTTCTGATATCCGCCAAAACTGCTGATATCCACTACACCCTCAATGCCGGCAAGTCTTCTTTTTACAATCCAGTCCTGGATACTGCGAAGCTCCATGGCATCGTATTCTTTCTCATAACCTTTCTTCGCATAAAGAACATATTGATAAATTTCTCCCAGGCCTGTGGTAACAGGAGCCATTTCGGGTGTACCCATGCCCGGAGGGATTTGCTGAGAGGCGGAAGCAATTTTTTCCGAGATGAGCTGACGCGCCAGATACGTGTCTACATCATCGTCAAAGACGACGGTAATTACCGAGAGACCGAGCCGGGAAATAGAGCGGATTTCGACGACACCGGGAATATTGGCAAAAGAAAGTTCAAGAGGATAGGTAATAAAACGTTCAATCTCCTGCGCAGCGAGAGAAGGGGACTGGGTAATGACCTGAACCTGGTTGTTGGTTATATCGGGTACTGCATCAATTGGAATCCGGCTGAGCGACCATGCTCCGCATAATATCAATCCCAGCACCATCAGACCGATAACGATCTTATTCTTAATACTGAATCCGATGATGTGATCAATCATGCCGCAAGGTTTGAATATGTGAAAATGGAGAAATTTCGCGGATTTTCATCTATAAAGGCCAGAATTGTGAAAGAACAGCCTTAAACCATATTCTCTCAAAAGAGTTATTAAAACGGAGGGAATGCTGTATGAAAATCAAATTCTTAATTCCTATGCTTCTCTGGCTCGCGGGTTGTGCCAGCGTACAGACTTACTCAGACCTGGATAAAAGCAGTGATTTCAGCCGGTTTCACACCTATGCATGGATTCAGCGATCCGACTCCGTGCAGAGCATTTTCTATAGCAATCAACTTGTAGAAAAGAATATCCGGTATTATACCGAAGAGCAATTAAGGTTAAGAGGCTATGTCAAGGATACTACAAATCCCGATCTGCTTCTTGAATACCACACGATGGTTGAGAAGAAACATCAGACGGTCAGTGATCCGGTTTATTCCACGCCCAGTTATGCTTATAATCCCTTCTACGGACCATTCGGTTACAGTTCAACGTATCCCTACTCCTATTATAATACTCCTTATCTGATCGGTTATAATGTAAAAGAGATAGACTATAATGAAGGAACTCTCGTTATTGACGTAATTGACAGAAAGAAAAATCAGCTGATCTGGAGAGGCTGGTCTGTAGGCTCTGTCAGCGACCAGCAAAATCTGGAAAAAGAATTGCCCAAAGACATCCGGAAGATTTTTAAAAAATATCCTGTGCATGCACTGGCGAAGAAATAATTGCTTCATATATTCTCCTTTCATTTAACACTTTCTTTTTATGACCGAGCGGAAATCTCTCTTTGCCCTGGTATTTATATTTGCGTACATTTTTCTGGCCAGCGCTTTTCTCTTTAAAAAAAATCCCATTCAAACAGAGTCCTGCATCAGTGCGGAAGAATATAAACTGTATAATCTTATCAATGAATACAGGAAGAAGAACAAGCTTCCAGCCATTCCCTTGTCAAAATCGCTGAGCTATGTAGCCAGGGAGCATGTAACGGACCTGCAGCTTAATCATCCGGATAAAGGCAGGTGCAACATGCACAGCTGGTCGGCCAAAGGAAAATGGACCGGCTGCTGCTACACCGACGATCATAAAAAGGCAAGCTGCATGTGGAATAAACCCTCGGAACTCACCTCTTATAAAAGCAATGGCTATGAGATCGCCTGTTCGGGAGTCAGCACAGCAGAGAAAGCGCTGGAAGGCTGGAAGGGAAGTCTGGGGCACAATGGTGTTATTCTGAACAAAGCACCCTGGAAGAATATGACCTGGAATGCGATGGGGGTGGGCATGAACGGTGAATATGCGGTGGTCTGGTTCGGAGCCATTTCAGACCCTGAAGGAAAACCTGAAATCTGTAAGTGACAGTCCTGTCAGTTTGCAAGATTTGACAACTTCTTGAAAGTTGTTAAATCTAATAACATTATAATATCCGTATAAAAACATTTTAGCACTGAGGCTGGTTGTATCTATGAAGGGAATGATTAACAGGTGAGTAAAAAGTGAAGTTGGTGGTTGGAATGTGAAGTTGGAAGCAGAGTGAGTTTAGATTGAAAGTTGGTTGTGTGGTTGATTAGTGAGGTTGGTTGTGTAGTTGATGTGTTAAATTGAACCTTTGTAAATCGGTTATAGATGGAGTCCGCAGCTTAATTGCTGCGGACTTTCTTATTTATTACTGATTACTGGATTTAAGGATTACACCGATTAGAAGATCAAATGATTCCACAATCTAAAAGTCAGATACCTTATAGATGAGATTCAAAATTTCAACTTACCAAAGACCTCCAGAAATGGATCTCTGTTCACAACGGTGTAGAAGAAGAGCCCGCCCAACCAGCCGTGGAATAAGCCCAGCACGTATACATTTCTTTCTTTCAGATAAATAAAAGTATAGAACATCGCCAGAACGAATGTTCCCATCATTAACCAGTAATTGGGATAATGAACTGCGGAGAACAATAATGCTGTCAGGATAATATTGACAATTTTACTCATTGAAAATTTTCTGAGATCCTGAAAGTTGCCGCTTACCAAACCGATCATTAAGAACTGCTGTACCGTTCCCCAGATCGGGTAGATAATCAGTATGGGAATAATATGCCAAGTAAGATTAATTGTACCCTGCCAGTATCCTATCAGAAAGAATCCCGCAATGGATATAAGACCGAAAGGCAGCACTTTCAATGCAACTGATTTCAGGTTGTCGGCCCTAAAACCCCAGTAGTGAAGTATTCCTTTTACTTTATAATTTCGAAACAGGATATACACCAACCATCCGAAAATGACGACAGCAATAAATGGCAGCTTCCAATTCAACACATCCATAAAAATAAATTTCCCAAATCCGGTTAAAAAGACCGCCAGGATTTCAAAGATTCTTCTTTGATCAGAAATGAA
>JBJMLY010000233.1:0-5389 GCA_045805025.1 Cytophagaceae bacterium
CCTTCGATGGAACGATCGGTATATCTTCGGTAAAGATGGGAACATTCCTTACCGCAGGTCAGACCATTCTCAATACAATTTCTTCAGACGATCCTATGTCGGTCGATTTCGTGATTAATGAAAAAGAGATCACTCGTTTTATGCAGCTCAAAGAGCATAAAATAACAAAAGGCGATTCGCTGTTTACCATTTTGTTGCCCGATAAATCAGTGTATCCTTATCCCGGAGAAATTGAATTATTTGACCGCGCGGTGGATCCACAAACCGGGACCCTGCGAGTGCGGCTCAGATTTCCTAATCCGAAACGTATGCTCAAAGCAGGTATGAGCGCCGAAGTGAGAGTGCTTAACACCACCGGCAGGGAAGTGGTGCAGATTCCTTACAAAGCGGTGACGGAACAGATGGGAGAATTTTTTGTCTACGTCGTGGAACGCGATACGGCAAGGCAGCATAAAATTATGCTGGGTCCTCCGATAGGAACCAATGTTATTGTATTTACAGGCTTGAATGAAGGCGAAAAAATTGTGGTGGAAGGTATTCAGAAGCTGAAAGAGGGCTCTCCGGTTCAGGTAGGTGCTCCGAAACAGGAAGGTCAGAATTCAATGCAGAATACTACAAAAAAATAATTGCTGTATGATCTCAGATGTATTTATTAAAAGACCGGTAACAGCAATTGTTATTTCGATTGTCATTACGATTGTGGGCCTTCTGGCACTCATGAATCTGCCGGTTAATCAATATCCGGATATTACGCCTCCGGTGGTTCAGGTGACCGGTACGTTTACAGGTGCGGATGCGCAGACCGTGGAGCAGAATGTCGCCACTCCGGTAGAATCTCAGGTAAATGGTAGTCCGGGTATGGCTTATATGCAGAGCAACAGCACCAGCGATGGACGTATGACCTTGAATGTTACCTTCAACGTCGGAACCAACGTGGATATCTCTACCCTGGATGTTCAGAACCGTGTAAGCCTTGCGAACCCACAGCTTCCGGATGATGTACGCAGGCTCGGACTGACCGTCAGAAAAAGAAATCCCAGTATTTTAATGCTGGTGGCCATGTATTCTCCGAATGGAACACATAACGTCAAGTTCCTTGATAATTTTACCAACATCTATATTAAGGACGCCTTGCTTCGTGTCAAGGGCGTAGGAGATATTTTCACCCGGGCCGACGATTTCAGCATGAGGATATGGCTTAAGCCCGACAAGCTTGCGCAGCTGGGAATTTCTTCTGCGACCGTGATTGCCGCTTTACAGGAACAGAATGTACAGGTGGCGGCAGGAACTGTCGGCGCGCCTCCGCAGAACTCCTCACAGGCCTTTGAGTTCAGCATAAAAGTAAACGGACGTCTGCAGACAGAAGAGGATTTCAGAAATGTCATTATCAGAACCAATACAGACGACGGTTCCATGGTTTATCTCAAAGATGTAGCAAGAGTCGAGCTTGGTAAGTTTAATTATTCAAATAATTCTTTCGTGGATGGTAAACGTGCATCCTATCTGCTGGTCTATCAGGCTCCGGGAAGCAATGCGCTGGAGACGGCCCGGGGCGTGTATGAGGCGATGGATCAGCTTAAAAGATCTTTTCCTGCCGATGTCAACTATGTAGTTCCTTTTGAGTCGGCTTCGGTGGTGGATGTATCCATTCGGGAAGTGGTGCATACTTTGGTGGAGGCGCTGATTCTGGTTGTAATCGTCGTGTTCTTATTTCTTCAGAGCTGGCGGGCCACCCTTATTCCGGTGCTTGCCATCCCCGTTTCCATTATCGGAACATTTATTCTTTTTATTCCTCTTGGCTTTACGGTGAATACGTTAACGCTGTTTGGTTTTGTATTGGCGATTGGGATTGTGGTGGACGATGCCATTGTGGTCGTGGAAGCCGTACAGCATTATATCGACCACGAAAAGCTCTCGCCTAAGGAAGCTACCATCCGGGCGATGAAAGATATTTCGGGTCCCGTTATAGCCATCGCACTTATCCTTGCGGCGGTCTTTATACCGGTGGGCTTTATTCCCGGCATTGTCGGACGCCTTTATCAGCAGTTTGCCATCACCATTGCAATTTCCGTATTGCTTTCGGCCTTCATCGCTCTTTCATTGACTCCTGCCTTATGTTCTATCATGCTGAGGCCGATGAACCTGGATAAAAAGTCAAAAGGGCTTGATAAGTTTTTCTTCCGGTTCAATCAATGGTTTGGGCGTGTTACCGCTTCCTATTCTTCCGGAGTTCAGAAAAGTATTAAGAAAAGCCCGCTGGTGGTAATTCTGGTGATATGCCTCTTTATCGGTACGCTGGCTCTTTTTAAATTCAAACCAACAGGATTTATTCCCACCGAAGACGAAGGCCGCTTGTATGTTACTTTTGAATTGCCTGAAGCTTCTTCCTCCAGCCGCAGCCTTGTGGTGCTGGATAAAATGATGAAGATCATGGATGAGACCCCGGCAGTCGGACATTATGCGGCGCTCGGCGGACTGAACGTGGTAACTTTTGCAACCAAGTCGAACAGCGGAACGATATTCTGTCAGCTCAAGCCCTGGGATGAGCGTACGGACAAAAGCATGCAGATCAGCGCCATCACGGCAGATCTGCAGAAACGGTTTTCCCAGATAAAAGAAGCCAACGTGGTAGTGATACCTCCGCCGCCTATCCCGGGTCTGGGAAGTACGGCAGGCTTTAGCTTTATATTGCAGCAGCGCCAGAGTAACGACGACATTAAAGCGTTCGGGAAGGTTGTGAATAATTTTATGATGGAAGCGAATAAGAGGCCGGAAATTGCCAAAGCCTTTACATTCTTCAATGCCCGCACTCCAAGTTATCAGCTCAATGTAGACAGAGTGAAATGCAGAAAGATGGGCGTGAATATTTCGGATGTATTCAGCACGCTTCAGACATTTATGGGTAGCCGCTATGTCAATGATTTTACGTTGTACGGGAGAACGTTCAGAGTCGTGGCGCAGGCGGATACGATGTACCGGGGAGAAATCGAAGATCTGAACCAGTACTATGTCAGGAATGTCATGGGACAAGTGATTCCGCTCGGGACGATCGTTTCCTACAAAGTTGTGGAAGATGCGCCGATGGTTTCACATTTTAATTTATTCAGGAGCGCTGAGTTTAATGGAAATCCGAAACCGGGATATAGCAGCGGCCAGGCCATTGAAGCATTAAAAGAAGTGGCGGCCAAAGTGCTTCCTGCAGGGTACAGTTACGAATTCTCGGGCCTGAGCAGGGAAGAAATACAATCGGGTTCAAAAACCGTATACATCTTTGGGCTTTCTGTGATGTTCGTATTTTTATTCCTCACAGCTTTGTATGAAAGCTGGTCCGTACCCTTCTCCGTAATATTAGCTGTACCACTCGGCGCATTTGGCGCTATATTGACGCTGACATGCCTGCCAAGTCTGAACAATAATATATATGCACAGATCGGGCTCATTACCCTCATCGGCTTATCGGCCAAGAACGCTATTCTGATTGTTGAGTTTGCCAAGGAACGTGTGGACCATGGTATGGAATTAGTGCCTGCTACGATCGAAGCGGTTCAATTAAGGTTAAGGCCCATCATCATGACCTCCATGGCATTCATCCTCGGTGTTCTTCCCCTGGTCGTTGCTTCCGGTGCGGGAGCTATAGCCAGGCAGACGATCGGGTGGACCGTGTTCGGAGGAATGCTGGCGGCTACAGGGCTGGCGATATTTGTGGTTCCTGTGCTTTTTGTATTGATCGCCAGGATCGCTTACGGAAAGAAAAAGACTGAGATTAAATAAGTATATTAGTGGGCGTCAAAGGAAGTTTTATCATGAAAAATTCCAAGTTGGTTTTTTCCTTATTCTTCTTTCTGATTTCAGGTATTGATGGTTCTGTCCATGCCCAGGCAGGTCCGCCTAGAAAACGTGATTACATCGATTTTCCATTCACCATAGATTCTGCAGGGTCTTTTCAAAAATGCAACGGGGCTCTTACTCTGGGAACGGCTTATAAAGAGGGAGTGATTAAGAATAAAGGAGAAAAAGTAGCCGGCCTGGATGGGAAAAGATATTTTACAGACTCTAAAGGTAAAATAATCGGAAAGGTGTCAGAGAACGGAAATTTTTATTCGAACAAGGGAAAATTACTGTATAGTGTCCGGTGCGGAGGGGCTAAGCAATGCGAGGTGATGGACAGTAAAGGGAACGTTATTGCCAAAGTTCATGAAGACTATAAGCTTGTGGCGGGCGGTCTTGCATGCTGCTTAAAGAACGAAATGTTTGTGCCCAAGCGATACTATCTGTTCAAGAAGTAATTCTAAAAACACACATAAGTAACCAGCCGGTACATGAAAAAAAGAGCCTCCAGCTACAGAATGCAGAACGTTAAATTCAGATCCGTGGATGAATTTCTGGACTTTCTTCCGGAAGATGAATTGAAAATGACACTGGCTTTGAGAAGACTTGTGTTCGATTGTGTTCCTGGGGTGAAAGAAAAGCTTTCTTTCAATGTTCCTTTCTATACGAAAAATAAAGGGCTTTTTTTTATCTGGCCCGCTTCTGTTTTATGGGGTAAAAATAAGACCTATGAAGGAGTAAGGTTCGGTTTTCAGTACGGGTGTCTTTTGGCGGATGAAAATAACTACCTCGACAAGGGAGATAGAAAGCAGGTTTACTGGAGAGATTTTATGAACCCCGGTCAAATCGATATGGATCTCCTGAAAGCCTATATTTTTGAAGCTTTACTGATAGACCAGTCTTTTAAGAAGAGATAAAGCATTTCTTCCGATTTCATTTAGCTTTTTTATTTCCTGCAATTCAAAATTTGGATAAGTCGATTTTTTCTATTTAATTCGTATACTATTAGTTAGTATAACAACTAATTTATTATGTCGAAACTCTCATACAATTCTTATTCATTTCTTTTGGAGAAAGCTCTTAAAAGCATGAAGAAGTCGGCTCAGAAAATATTAAAGGATCTGGATTGCGGCATTACGCTGGAGCAATGGAGGGTATTAAAAATGATCTATGAGCAGGAGGGGTTAAGTCAGTATGAGATCGCGGATGCAACCCTGAAGGATGCTCCCACGGCTACCAGGATTATTGACCTATTATGCAAAAAAAGCCTGGTTGAACGCCGGATGGACCGTAAGGACAGGCGTCGTTTTAATCTTTTTCTTACCAAAGCCGGCTCAAAAAAAGTAAAGGATCTGATGCCCTTCATACTGGAGCAGCGGAAAAAGGGCTGGAAATCGCTTACGGATAAGGATCTGAATGACTTGGAAAGAATACTAACGGTGATTCATAATAATCTGAAAAATGCGTAGGAATGGAAAAATTACCAATAGAACTTGACTTTAATCCTTTTATGCGAGTTCACTATGTGCTTTCGGAGGATGCTGGTCCGGAACCGCGGTGA
>JBJMLY010000234.1:0-7140 GCA_045805025.1 Cytophagaceae bacterium
AACTTAACCATAGAGGCAAACAAGGAGGCGCAGGAAAATGGAAAACAATAAGAGAATAGGAATTATTGAACGGTCCTGTAAGCAGGTGGGAAGAGGCGTGTTTTATTCCACAATAATTATCATCACTTCCTTCTTGCCGGTTTTTCTGCTTACCGGACAGGAAGGAAAACTCTTTCATCCCCTGGCCTGGACAAAAACCTTTATTCTGTTAGTAGATGCTTTACTGGCTGTAACACTTGCTCCGGTTCTCATTTCCTTTTTCATGAAAGGGAAGTTCAGGAATACGGATAAGAGAAACCCTTTAACCAGAACCCTGGAAAAAATTTACACCCCTGCCATTAAGTGGTGTCTCAAATGGAGGAAGACAACGCTGGGAATTAATATCATCGCTTTGTTAATCAGCATACCTCTTTTATTCAGCATGGGAAGAGAATTTATGCCTCCGCTGGATGAAGGCTCCATTTTATTCATGCCGGTAACCCTTCCGGATGCTTCCAATTCAGAAATAAAAAGAATTCTGCAGATACAGGATAAGCTGATCAAGGAAGTGCCGGAAGTTGACAATGTATTGGGTAAGGCTGGAAGAGCAAGTACGGCAACGGATAACTCTCCTATCAGCATGATCGAAACCATTATACTTTTAAAGCCTCAGCGTGAATGGAGAGCAGGAAAAACCAAAGAGGATATCATCGCAGAACTGAACGGTAAGCTTCAGATTCCCGGAGTAATTAACGGATGGACGCAGCCGATCATTAACAGGATCAATATGCTTTCCACAGGAATAAGAACCGATGTTGGAATAAAAGTCTACGGACAACAGCTCGATTCCATCAATGTGCTGGCAAATGAGATCAAAAAATCACTGGAGGGAATCGATGGTGTCAAGGATTTGTATGTAGAACCTGTTACCGGAGGAAAGTATCTCGAAATCCTGCCAAAGAAAGAAGAGCTGGGAAGGTATGGCTTAAGTCTCAACGATGTGAACATGGTTATCGAATCAGCCATCGGAGGAATGAACCTGACGACGACTATTGAAGGCAGACAGCGCTTTTCCGTGAACGTAAGGTTTGCTCAGAATTTCAGAGAGAATAAAAAGGAGCTTGAAAGAACTCTTATACAGACTGCCAATTATGGGCCTATACCTTTGTCATTGGTGGCAGATATTAAGCTGACAGAAGGACCCGCCATGATTGTTTCCGAAAATGCCATGCTGCGCGGAACGGTCTTGTTCAATGTCCGGGATAGAGATCTGGCAGGGACAGTCAAAGAGACTCAGGAAAAATTGAATACGATGGTCAGCGAAATGCCCAAAGGGTATTATATCGAGTGGAGCGGCCAATATGAAAATCTGATCCGTTCGGGAAACACATTAAAGGTGATCGTGCCTATTGTTCTGGTAATTATTTTCGGATGCCTCTATTTTGCTTTCGGTTCTGTCAGAGAAGCTTTCTATAGTCTTATCACCATTCCTTTCGCTTTGATCGGCGGTGCTTTTATGGTTTATTTCTGGGGTGTAAATCTTTCAGTAGCCGTAGCAGTAGGGTTTATTGCACTTTTTGGAATAGCCGTGGAGACAGGTATCGTGATGGTAATTTATCTGAATGATGCCATGCAGCAGCTTGTCGATAAAAAAGGAAATTCAAAAGAAACGATTACGAATGCCGATATCCGGGAATATGTCATTGAAGGAGCCGCGAAACGGCTGAGGCCTAAATTAATGACTGTATCGGTTGCCCTCTTCGGACTGGTTCCTGTATTATGGTCATCGGGTGTGGGAAGCGATGTCATGCTTCCGATCGTGCTTCCCATGATTGGCGGTGTGCTTACCTCTTCTACCCACATCCTTCTGGTAACACCTGTAATTTTTGAAATGGTAAAGGAATACGAATTGAAAAAGTTCGGAAAGCTTGATGTGCTTTCTGTTAAATACTAAGACGATGGAAAAATATTTTAGAATAGTTACCGGTCTTTTTTTGATAATCTTATCGGAATCTGGTTTTACTCAGGATACGCTGAATCCGGGAAAAATTCTCACGTTTCAGGAATTGGTAGCTGCGATCGATCAGAATCCATCCCTGCTGGCATTCGATGAAAAGATGAAGTCATACGAGGCATACAGTCAATCGGCAAAGAGTCTTGATCCTCCCAAAATTACCAGCGGATTCTGGATGTATCCCTATTCGCAACGGCAGAATGGCGGCTCTTTAATGATCGGGGCAGAACAAATGATTATGAATCCTTCCAAAAGAAAAGCCGAGCAGAAGTATATGGCTGGCATGTCATCTGTTGAACAGACGATGAAAGATTTTGAGAAACAGGATATGCTTGCGGAGGCTAAGAAAATTTATTATGAGTGGATTGTTCTCGAAAAAAAGAAAAGGACATTAAAGGAAAGTGAAGAAATTTTAAACCTGATGATCAGGAGCGCGGAGATTGGCTATACCTATAATCAGAACCTTTTAAGCAGAGTTTACAAAGCGAAGAGCGAGCTTTATACGATTCAAAATATGCAGATCATGGTGGAGAATGAGATAAAACAGATGAATGTGGAGCTCAATATCCTGATGAATATAAATAAAGAGCTGGCCTATAAAATTGACACAGCATATAGGATTGCCAATTATGATCTTCTGCCGATCGATACTACGGCTCTGAAGGCGAACAGGAGTGATATTAAAAACATCGATGAGTCTATCCGTCTTTTTAATCTTCAGTCCGATTTTATTCTCAGCAAAAGAAAACCCGATTTCGGGGTCCAGTATGCGCACATGCAGGGTATGAACGGGATGCAGAATCAATTCAATTTAATGGGGATGGTTACGATTCCAATTGCTCCATGGTCAGCCAAAGGGTATAAGGCTAGTCTGAAGGGTATTCAATACGAATCTTCTTATCTGAATCTTAAAAAAGAAGCGATTATCAATGAAACGATTGGCCGTCTTCAAAAACTGAAGGCGGAAATAGGTTCTAAAAAAAGACAGGTGGAGATGTATGAGAAAAACATTATACCTGCTCTGGAGAAAAATTTTAATGCAAGCCTTATTTCTTTTGAGCACATGAAGGAAGATATGTTCATGACCATTGATGCCTGGGTGACGCTGAAAATGGCAAAGCTTGAATACCTTAATCTGCTGGGAGAGTTATTGAAACTTCAGGCGGATTACGAAAGACAAATCGAAAAAAAGTAACGAAAATGAAGAGAGAATACCTATATAGGTCTTTGCTGATTTTGTCCGGCATGTTCAATCTGATTTCCTGCAATTCGGATAAAGCAGAGAATCATGAAAGCCAGCCTCATGCCATGCCTTCAGATACGCTCAAGAAGGAAGAGCGTGTTTATTATTGTCCGATGGATCCGGAGGTGGAGCAGAATAAGCCCGGAATCTGCCCTGCGTGTAACATGGATCTGGAAGTAAAACCACTTGTCCAGGATTCGGCGGCGGTTAAGGACTATACCTTGATGCCTGTTAGTATCGCCGTTCTTTCCAATGTAAAATCCATTAAACCTGAAAAGAAGTCTTTGCCTGTCACATTCAAAAGCGCCGGTTATATTACTTACGATACCCGTCGCGTCTATGCTATTTCTGCAAGAATAGCCGGGCGTATAGAAAAGCTTCATGTGAAGTATAAGTTTCAGCCGATTGTAAAGGGACAGGCCTTACTTGAAATATACAGCCATGAGCTGCTTACCGCACAGAATGAATACCTGTATCTGAAAAGGACAGATCCGGATGAAAAGGATCTTCTGAATGCAGCGAAAAAGAAATTACTTCTTTTGGGAATGACCGAAGCTCAGATCAATGCCATGAAGCATAACCAGCATGTACATCCCACCACCACGATTTACAGTCCTTATGCTGGTTTTGTGATTGAAAAATCTACCGGTGAAAGTTTAGATGGAAGTATAGATAAATCTGTGAGCGGTTCTATGACAGAAGGTGGCGATCAAAATATGAAAAAGAACTCAGATCTGTTTTTGAAAGAAGGAGACTATGTGGGAAAGGGCGAAAGTATTTTTAAAGTAGCCAATACAGAAACCGTATGGGGAATTTTTGAAGTGTATTCAGACGCGCTTCCCTGGCTGAAATTAAATCAGCCCGTAAAAATTACGCTTGAAAACTCGGATGAAATGATCATGGGTAAAATAAATTTTATTGAGCCTTCTTTGAACGAAGGCGCGGGAACCACAAAGATCAGGGTGTACCTGGATAATAAAGATCAGAATCTTAAAATCGGAAATCTGCTTACGGCCAGCATAGAAGGAGGGAGCAGACAAGGTTTATGGATACCGGCGACTTCTGTAGTTAATCTGGGAAAAGAAAAGATCGTGTTTATAAAGAAGGAAGGAGCCTTCGAGACAAGAAAAATTGTAACCGGAACTGTTTCTGGAAATTTTATTGAAGTGCTAAGCGGAATAAATGAAACCGGGGAAATTGCAGAGAATGCACATTACCTGATGGATAGTGAGAGTTTTATCAAAACAAGCAATTAATTTTTATCAGCATGAGACCTATTCTTATCGTATTGATTTCTGCCGTCTTCTTATTCGCTTGTAAGAAGAGAGAGGAAGCAACGGAGTCCAATGTTTTTTATACCTGTTCGATGGATCCTCAGGTAATGGAAAAAAAGCCGGGCCTATGTCCCATCTGCAAAATGAACCTCACCAAAACAGTGGTTTCAGTGGATGATGATCACAGCTTAAAATTAAGCGAAGGTCAAATAAAACTGGCGGGTATTCGTGTGGAAGAACTCAAGAACGGAATGGCAAGCGAAGGAATTTCAATGAGAGGCGTCGTGGCTCCCGATGAAAGGAGAACCCAGACCATCAGTTCAAGAGTATCGGGCCGGATTGAAAAGCTGTATTTTAAAAATGAAGGGGAAAGAATTAAGGCAGGCGATCACATCTATGATATTTATAGCGAAGAACTGCAAGCCTCGATTCAGCAATACCTGTTGCTGAAAGAAAAAGCCAGGCAGCTAAGCGGAGCAAATGTAAATTATCAGGAAATGACAAGAGCTGCCAAAGATAAATTGCTTATCTGGGGTCTTTCCGAAAATCAGATTGGAAATTTAAGTCCGGCAGCAGCTTCTGCCTATCCGTTTTATAGTAAGGTAAGCGGGGTCGTCACGAAGGTGCTCGCCAATGAAGGAGAATATGTGAATGAAGGTGCTCCGGTGCTGACGATGGCTGATTACCATTCATTGTGGGTAGAAGCCGAAGCCTATCCTGAAGATGCGAAGATGATCAAGGGCGGGTTAGATGTCAAGGTGGTGATTGAGGCTTTTCCGAATGAGCCAATAGCAGGAAAAGTAAGTTTTGAAAATCCGGAATTGGAAGCACAGTCAAGGATCACGCTGATCAGGATAGAAATTGAAAATAAAGAAGGAAAATATATGCCTGGAATGAGAGCAACAGTAACGGTTTCAGCGGAAGAATCGAATGGAATAATGGTACCTGAAAGTGCAGTGCTTTTTCAGCCTACTATGAATATCGTATGGCTTATGAATGATAAGGGCGCCTTTGCTCCTATGATGGTTGAAACAGGAATTGAAAACAATGGATTCATAGAAATTAAGTCAGGGTTAAATGAGGGAGATAAGATTGTCGTATCAGGCGTTTATTTATTAAACAGTGAATACCTGCTCCGGAAGGGGAGTAATTCCATGGACAATATGCCTCGAATGAATCATGCTAAAAATGCTGAGCCCATACATCAGCACTAGATCACTATCGTTTTTTGGATAAGGGTGGGAAGGCGATCCGAAATAGAATAGTAAATTTCTGCAATTTATATTGAAGAGATGTGCTGTAGGACAGCCGATTAAAAAGCATTTGCCAAATTATTCATTCGCCATACACTGAACCATATTTAGTCATATCTTTTACCATTGAATAGTATTTAAGATATATTATTATCAAGTCCGCCATTTTTATTTTATTAAGCATATATTGTACTAAGTAGGCTAAGCTCAATCGATAAAATTGATTCATGAATTAACCTCTGTGATTGAGCTGTCCATTTAAATTTCCAATTTGAAACTCTATATAAAATTCATGGTAAGCCTTCGTTGCAAAATGATGGTAAAGGAAGAGCTGAAGAAGCTTGGGCTTCATTTTGTTGTCGTTGATCTTGGCATGGTTGAAATCCTGGAAAGCATAAACGATGAGATTCATGATCAGCTTAGGGCCAATTTGCTGGAATCCGGCCTGGAGTTACTGGACAATAAAAAAAGCATTCTTATTGAGAAAATAAAGAATGTCATTATCGAAATGATCCATTATTCGGATGAACTCCCCAAAACCAATTATTCGGCTTATATCAGCGGAAAACTGGATTATGATTATACCTATCTCTCTAACTTATTTTCAGAAGTAAAGGGGGTAACCATCCAGCAGTTTATAATTAATCACAAAATTGAGTTCGTGAAAGAGCTCTTGTTGTATGATGAGATGAATCTCACAGAGATTTCAAAAAAGCTGCATTACAGCAGCGTTGCGCATTTATCCAACCAATTTAAAAAAGTGACAGGCTTGTCCCCGTCCTTTTACAAACAGATGAAGCAAAAGCGCAAAGACAACCTGGAAAGCATGTAGCTCCTGTCACCACTGGCAATAAGAGCTCAAAAGCCCTAAGACTCATTTTGCCGGCCTCATTTCCAAATCTGTGATTTATGTAACCTTTCTCCAAAGTTATGTAACACAATTGCATTTAAAGCTGCGTAATTTTGATCTCTGGTTATAAATAAATCCTTTGAAAATATTTATCAAGTATATGGTGAGTACCCGCTGCAAAATGGTGGTTAAAGAAGAGCTTCAGAAGCTTGGTCTCCATTTTATTGTGGTGGACTTAGGCGAAGTGGAAGTTATGGAGAGCCTTACGGCTCTTCAACGGGAGAAATTGAAGATTTCCTTATTGAATGCCGGCCTTGAGCTGATGGATGACAAGAAAGCCGTTCTTATTGAAAAAATCAAGAATGCAATTATCGAAATGGTGCATCATTCGGATGAAATCATTAAAACAAATTTCTCAGTTTACCTGAGTGAGAAAATAGGCAACGATTATACATATATGGCAAATTTGTTCTCAGAAGTGCAGGGAACTACAATCGAACAATTTATTATCTGCCATAAGATTGAAC
>JBJMLY010000235.1:0-2708 GCA_045805025.1 Cytophagaceae bacterium
AATGTTTCCTAAATTCAGCGCCAGTTTTGGAATAACGCCGTATTTCTGAGCGATATCAATGACCGTTTTAGAGACAGAAGTCGGCAGGAAAATAGATCCCTTGCCATCGGTAAGTGTGCTGAAACCAGCGCGTTTTTCACCTGTCTGAGGATCGATGAGTAAATCATCGAAATGGCCGCCTTCTACCAGTGCTTTTCTGGCTTCAATAACCATTTCGGTATTGCCGGTAATTTCTCCCTGGATCATCTTGAAGATCTTCGCGTTTCTCGCTTCTTCAGTCTTCAGGTTCTTTGCGGTAACTTCGATTTTTGCATTTTTACCGGCATCTCTTGATTCGATCTCTTCTGCAATATTCTTTGCAGAATCGGCAGGCTTGTCACCAGCGAGCTTTAAGCGTCTTTCTTCCTGACGTTGAAGCATATCGATTTCTTTGTCGAGCCCGTCCATCTCTTTTTCAAGGTCGGCGTACTCCTGGGTTTCTTTGTCGGTGAGATTTCTTTTCTCCTTGTCGGCAGTTTTTAGTATATCGTCAAGTTTCTGGAAAACTTCTCCTCTTCTTTCTTTTTTTGCTTTTAACATGATCTCTTTTTCTTTAGGTTTAATTTTTTTCTTAGTATGTCTGTGGATTGGCTGGTTGGCTTTTCCTGATTTACTTTTTCTTTACTGCGAGCTGCTACAGTCGTATCCTGGTAGGCGGGATAGGTGACCGGGGAAACATCGTACAGTTTTTCGAACTTGGTAATGGTGCGGCGGTCTTTTTCAAGTCCATTGTCTGAGCTGCAAAATTCCCACTTTGCCTCACGTACCTGAAATGCAAAAGAACTCTGCGTCACATCGCCGGAATTGATCGCGTCCTCCAGGTCTTTAGCATAGGATCTGTTGGGAGTTTTATAGCTATAGATCAGATTGCCTGACTTATCAATTGAAAGCTTTAGTGTGCCTTCGCCGTTGACCGATCTGGCAAGGATGCAGTTCGGATCATGGTTGAAAAGAGCGCGAACATCATCATTAATCACATCGTCGAAAGCTCCGGGAGCGATCATCTCTTCATACCAGCCCAAATCGGTCCATGAATTTGTAACTGCAGCGATGCCTTGAATTTCCTTGGTGTCTCCGCTGGCTCTCACTTCCATTTTTGGAGAGATAAAACGCCTTTCAGCACCTTCGATATCTTTTATATAATCCTTCTTCATGAGTGCTGATTCATTATTTCGATTTTCTCCAGGGCTTCCTTAAGCTTTTGAACTTCAAAACCTATCTGCCTGCTGCCAGCCTGTCCGGCAGGCTCTGAGCTGTCTGATTTGCCTTTATAAAAATCCTTAAGCATATCCAGCGGTATATAAGCACCCTGGATTACCACGATATCCCCCTGATCACCTTCCAGCCTTGGCATATCTTCGATGTCGAGGATCTGATTGGCTGAAGCGATGCCGTAAGAGCGCAGGAATTTGTAAAATTCAGTCTGGGTTCTGATATCGCCGCGCAGTATACCTTTCAGGTTAAAGAAGGTATATGGTGGATTTTCGGAGGCTTTTTCTTTCTCGGTGAACAACTTAAAATCTGTCTCCTGCTCAATGACAGTAAGTATTGGTGTGATGGCGTATTTTACATACACCAGGTCCTGCTGCTCTGCATTGGAAAAGGTAGCGCGCTTATAATTCTGAACCAGCGCCGGCGGGATTCGGTAAATTCCGCAGATCCTTTCATCGTTCAGCTCGGCTGCTTCAATCATTTGTCCCTCGGATGGAGAAATCATCATCTGCTGATATTTCGCTCCGTTGCTCAGTACCGGCGTTTCTCCCACGCGGTCGCCAGTGGTAGCATCCTTCCACATTTTGCGGTTCTGCTCCCGCTGCTCGGTAGTGAGATTCTGATCGAAGGATAATATCCCAGGTGGTTTTTGTCCCAGGGCCTTAGCCTGGTATTTTTGCTGCTTGATTCTGTAACCAAAGGTATTGGCGTTCCATACAATCGGGCTTACGCCAAGTATGCCATCGAAGCTATATAGCTTATAATGCAGCATATCTTCGGCTGGAATGGTTAAACTTCTGTACGAATAATATATCCCTCCTTCGAATACCAACGGTGTAACATCGCAGGAAGCGAGCTGAATAACTTCTTTAGGCCGGTAGGTGATCGGATTTCTTTTGATATAAGCATATCCATTGCCTTCGGAAAGCATATTATGAATAATGAAATACCAGAAGTTACTGGCTGAGGTATATTGGTTAGGCCTTGTATGAATGAGCCTGTAAATGTCGTTCTTAATTTCTTTTTTCCCTGTCTTGGAATCCTGGCGGATATTGTAAGGGAGGCTAGATATGTCCTGTGCCAATACATTGATGCAGGAGAATACAGTATCGATCCGTGTGCCTTCGGTAACGGTTACTTTTACTTCGGCATCACTGTCGTCAGACATAAACCATCTCCGAAACTGCATCCAGTTATCGAATAAAAAAGATTCGCCCCTCTGCTCCTTTGGTGAAGGACCAGATTTAAAGATATTGCGAATGAAGGCGGGTGTCTGCACGAACTTTCGTTTTGATGGGCGAAAATTCGGCAGAGATTAAGAGGGAATAGGTAGACTTTGTCTACTTTGTTTGACTCATGTTAAATATTCAAATATTTTTTCACTGCCTTTATAAACCCAACTATTTCTATAGAAGCGGGAAAACTCTCTTTCAAATTTCTTAACTGCAATATGAAGT
>JBJMLY010000236.1:0-3238 GCA_045805025.1 Cytophagaceae bacterium
AAAGATATTTCCATTATGGAAACGGCCATAAAAAACCGGGGACTGGAATTGAATGTAAAAATTAATCTGAAAGAAAACGGAGTTCCCGGCTTTGTAGACAGCATCAGCTACCGTATAGAAGTCTATGACGTAATTGTATCTGAAGGATCAAAAAGAATAGAAAGCACTAAAAGCAGCGCTCTTGTTTTTCCTTCAAAACTGGACTACAGAAAACTTGAACAGCAGATCAAAAAGCATCAGGGAGAAAAAACAAGAGTCAATATCTACATTCGTTTTTACTCTACCTTTCCCCTGCTTGGAAATACCGTCACCGATGTAAAAAAGCATGCCGACCTGGTAGTTCCGGTAATCCCTGAAGTCAGGGTTACAGAACTAACCGTGACTGATTTCGGACTGGACAATATGCAACTTATGGTAGGTTTGTCTGTCAGCAACCCAAATAACATTGACTTTATCCTGCATGAAATCGATTATACGCTGGACCTGGAATACGCTCACTCTTCTGGCACCATCCGGCAGGGAAATCAGATTGCGAAGGGATCGACAACGGAAATTTCATTCCCGGCCAGCCTTGACCTGAAGCATGAGGCAAAAGGTCTTCTGAAAATTCTGGAAGGCAAGCGTGATTGGCCCTACACGCTCAAAACACGGCTCCGTCTTAAACCAGGACAAAGTCGGTTACACAACATCGACATAAACCTGGAAAAGCAGGGAACAGTAAACGTCATAAAAGGACTAAAGACTGCAAAAAATAAGGAGAAGATTGAAGTGCGATAAAATTATGCAAATGAAAAGCCGGCCTACTGGCCGGCTTACCAATATGGGAAACATGCATCAACTTATTTCTTTCCTTCGCTTTTTTTCATAGGTCCATGATTCGGATTTATCCGATCCGTCGTCATCTTTTTGATATCCCTTCTGGTATGCGTATTCGGCCGTTGTCCGGCACCTTGTTTAAAGGTGGCCGGATTGCTGCTGATATTTTCCTTTGCCCTGCTCATATCCTTTACTCCTTTATTTAAAACATAACGATTTTCCAGAAAAATGAGTTTAAAATAAATCCCGGGAATACGTAGGGGTAACAGAACTTCTTTTTGTCATGTAGGCATCATTAAAACATTATCTATATGACTATTTTAAATTCACGGTTTTTCCACTGCATTTTTATCTCTTTTATCTGTTGCTTTATTCTCCATGCTGAAGCACAGCCTGTCCAAACGGACACCTGCCGGCGCAACCAGAAATGGGGCATCGGTCTCAGGCTTCAGAGCGCCAATAAAATCTCGATTAAAAAATATTTTGGAACTAATAAAGGGCTGGAACTGATTGCCGGCAGACCCGGTTTTTACAGGAACCGTCACCCGAATCAAAGCCTTAGTAATCCCAACTATTATTATACCGACCTCCACAGCCATTACAGACCCTGGAGCCTTCAGCTCAATTTCCTGAATCATAAACAAAGCAGACTTTTACCCGGACTCAAATGGTATTATGGTTTCGGCGCTCAGTTTATGGTGGCTTCTTTCAGGGATACTTATCTCTATTATGACCCCAGCGGACAGGCACAGGTTCAATCAAAAAAATACACCGAAGCTGGTATCGGGGCAAACGCAGGCCTTGGTCTGGAATACACATTCTGTTCTGTCCCTTTCTCGATTTTTCTGGATGACTTTACCTACATCGAAGCGTTCAGGCATCCTTTGTACATGAAAAACCAGGTGGGCTTTGGACTGCGGTATAACTTATGAGGTATGAGGACATAAAAAAAGTGTCAGATGAAGCATCTGACACTTTAATAGTAAATTACCGATTGAATTACCAGCGATCGATTATCCCTTTACAGGTTTTACGGTCTTGATAATACGTGAAGCTACTTTGTAAGGATCTGCAGCCGAGTTCGGACGACGATCTTCCAGCCAGCCTTTCCAGCCGCGCTCAACAGTAGCGATTGGAATACGGATAGAAGCACCACGGTCAGATACACCGAATTTGAAATCATTGATAGAAGCAGTTTCGTGCTTACCGGTCAGACGCAGATGGTTGTCTGCACCGTATACATCGATGTGCTCTTTTACGACAGGAGCGAAAGCCTGACATACTTTATCATAAGTCTCTTTCTTACCTGCGTTACGAAGAACTGTATTAGAGAAGTTCGCGTGCATACCTGAACCGTTCCAGTCAAGAGATCCAAGAGGTTTGCAGTGCCAGTTGATAGAAACACCATACTGCTCACCGATTCTTTCAAGAAGATAACGAGCGACCCATACCTGATCACCGGCTTCTTTAGCGCCTTTCGCGAAAATCTGGAATTCCCACTGTCCGGCTGCTACTTCAGCATTGATACCTTCTACATTCAGACCTGCTTCCAGGCAAACATCAAGATGCTCTTCTACGATCTCGCGACCGAAGGCATTCTTAGCGCCTACTGAGCAATAGTAAGGGCCTTGCGGTCCTGGGTATCCGCCTTCCGGGAAACCAAGAGGCTTGTCAGTTTTAGGATCCCACAGGAAATACTCCTGCTCGAAACCAAACCAGAAATCATTATCATCATCATCGATGGTAGCACGTCCGTTAGTTGGATGTGGTTTACCATCCGGGCTCATTACCTCGCACATTACCAGGTAACCATTGGTTCTTTGCGGATCAGCGCAGATATATACAGGTTTCAAAAGACAGTCAGAAGAACCGCCTGGAGCCTGCTCTGTAGATGAACCGTCGAAACACCAAACTTCACAATCTTCCAGCTTTCCGCTGAAATTGCTTACGATTTTGGTCTTGCTACGAAGACTCTGTGTGGGTTTGTACCCATCAAGCCAGATATACTCTAATTTTGCTTTGGATTTTGACATTTGTATAAGAACTAGGTTAGGAAATGATTTTAATTGTTATTGTACCACAAATTTAAGGGTTGTTTTTCAAAAATGCAGGGCTTTGTGGGAAAAATCACAAAAAAAATAGGTGTTTTTCCAAATTTCTTGAAAAAAAACAAAAAATAACCCTAATAGTGAGCTCTTTAAAATGAAAAAGAGGATTAAATGTTCTTTATCAAAGCGCCAAGTCGGTCAAACAACACAGAATTACCATTTTGCTGGTATTTTTCAAGGTTGCTTTCAAAAAAGGGAAGCTCATAAAGAAAAGACCGTATCTGATCCGGAGTAAAATCATGAAAATGCCTGCCGAATCCCTCCTTTTCAATATAGGAAGCATTCAGAAACTGCTCGACGAACTCGCAGCCGAG
>JBJMLY010000237.1:0-10967 GCA_045805025.1 Cytophagaceae bacterium
AGACGCCACTCTGAAAGAAACATCATAGGATCCGGCAGTAACGTTCACAGTATATTTCAGCCATTCGCCATCGGCGGTATAACCGACATTATAGCCTCCACCGATATCAGAAGTTGACTCTATGTCGACACCGTCTGTTCTGTAGGCATTTCCCTGGTTGGCAGTTTCCACATCATGGTAAGCAATGCCTTCGCCACCATTATCGTAATTTTCCGCCTGGATCGTTCCTGGAATAGGCCATGGAGTTCCTCCGTAAGGTGTAGAAAGGATCACTGGATCGGTCACGCTGATGCTTGTCGCTGCCGAAGTCGTGGAAGCGCCGGAGTTATCCGTTGCCTTAGCAGTCAGGGAGTAAGTTCCTGTCGCTACGTTATTCCAGGTAAAGCTGTATGGAGAAGCAGTGCTGGTTCCGATCAAAGTCGTGCCATTGAAAAACTCCACTTTAGCAATGGTACCATCGCTGTCAGCGGCATTTGCACTGAGCGTGACAGAAGCCGGAGAAGTAAACTTCGCGCCGTTGGCCGGAGATGTAAGACTAACAGTTGGAGGCTGATTAAGACGCGTAACATTTACGTAGTTGATATTGAAGCCTCCTGTTACCACAAATAAACGGATGGTATGAGCACCGGCAGATAAAGATACATTCGGCGAAGCGACATTCGTCCAGGTCTGCCAGCCGCCTGTATTCGGCAGCACGATAGAACCGGTAACATCGGCTCCATCCACTTCCACCCGGATGGCGGAAGCCGTACCCGTAACCGCTACTCTGAATCCGAAATTGTACATTCCGGCCGAAGTAACATTCACCATATACTTAAGCCATTCTCCATCCGCGATATAACCGACGTTATATCCCGCCCCGGCATCGGCGGTAGACTCTATGTCAACACCGTCGGTTCTGAAAGCGGTGCCTTGATTGGCAGCATCTGCATCATGGTATGCAAGACCCTCACCGCCCAGATCGTAGTTCTCTGCTTCCATTTTACCAGGAAGAGAAATAGCTATTCCTGCATAAGGACTCTCAGCAATTTTCACCGTGACACTTACTGCCGCTGAAGTGGCAGACGCGCCTGAATTATCAGTAGCTTTCGCTGTGATGGAATAAGTACCTGCTGCAACATTGCTCCATGTGAAGTTGTATGGAGAAGCCGTGCTGGTTCCGATCAACGTCGGGCCATTAAAAAATTCCACTTTGCTGATCGTTCCATCCGCATCGCTTGCTGTTGCATTGAATGGAACAGAAGCAGGAGCGGTAAATGTATTACCCGAAGACGAAAGACTTATTACCGGGGGCTGGTTTGCTGAAATAACGTTTATGTAATTCAGATTAAAACCTCCTGTCACCACAAACACCCGAATGGTATGTTGTCCGGCTGATAAAAAGACGTTCGGCGAAACTGTACTGGCCCAGGTTTGCCATGCGCCTGTATTAGGAAGTGCGATGGAGCCTGTTACATCGGCTCCATCCACTTCCAGCCTGATGGCAGAAGCTGTGCCTGTTCCTGCTGTTCTGAAACCGAAGTTGTACGTGCCGGCAACCGGTACGTTTACCATATACTTCATCCATTCTCCATCCGACGTATAGCCAATATTATATCCCCCACCGGCATCGGTGGTAGCTTGTATGTCTACACCATCAGTCCGGTATGCGCCACCCTGATTGGCTGCTTCCGCATCGTGGTAAGCAAGCCCTTCACCACCCAGGTCGTAATTTTCCGCTTCAATTTTTCCCGGAAGTGAGATCGGAGTTCCGTTATAGGGACTTTCAATACCGGTTCCATATACTTCGAGTTCGTATAAAGAATATCCGTAAGCAGTCGCTCTCGCCGTACCATAAATTCTTATATACCGTCCTATGCCTGATAAACCGGTATTGTCATTCGTTGTAGTGGCATTACCTGTGACCGATTTTATCGTTGTCCAGTTCGTACCATCGGTGGATGTCTGGATCTGGTAGGCTGTCGCATAAGCGGCTTCCCAGGTAAGCTTCACACGGTTTATAGAATAGTTAACGCCAAGATCTACCGACAGCCATTGAGGGTCTGCAAATAGCGAAGACCATCTTGTGTTGTAGCTTCCATCGGTTGCATTGCTACCGGCAGTGGAAACGTTTGCATTGGATTCGCTCGAAGAAACAATAACTACTTTCCCCTTCGCCAGATTATCGGGAACAGGATTGCTGTTGGCTACGACCACTTCATTGATCGCGCTCAGCAGAGAGTACGTCCCTTTTGCATCCGTATCAATGGACCAGATCATGATGCCCCCGCAGGCTTGCATGGCATAGCTTGTTTTCTTCTTCATCGTCGGTATACCATTGTATCCGATCTGGTTGTTGTACGTATCTGCATTCGGACTTCCGCCCATCGCAAGAATCGCGGCATAGTCTACCGTCTTGTAAGCGCAGCAATTGTCTCTTCCGTAAAAAGGTACGCCCAGTACGGCTTTACTTGCAGGCAATCCTACGCCTATCCAGTAGTTGACTGATTTTACGGCAAGATCGTATGTGGAGTGGTCATAGCTGTTTTCATCATAAGCCATGATGTTCAGAAAATCTACGGCATTGAATACTCCATTTAGAATGCTGGTACCGCCATAGGCAACTACGGCAGCCGTACAAAGCTTTCCATTATTGTGCATAGTCGTATACAATTGCTGCATCAGAAGAAGAAAGTTATTGGCTTCTGTTCCTGTCGACGGGAATTCCCAGTCTATATCCACGCCGTCAAGGTTATATTGATTGACAAAATTCAGCATATTGTTGACAAAGGCTGTACGGTACGATGCATTGGGAACAATGGTTCTGAAGGCATCGCCTCCGCCACCGCCGCCCACCGATATGATTACCTTTACCCCGTTGGCATGAGCCTGACTAACCAGATTTTGTAATCTTGTCGGATCATCGGGCGCCTGATATCCTCCGGTGGCTGTTGGAATCAGGAAGGCGTAGTTGATGTGCGTAAGCTTTGTGTATTGCACATCGGCAAGGTTTCCGCCCCAGGTGGGCAGATAACCGATTACTTTAAATTGGGCAAAGACCAGCTGAACATTCATCAGCAGAAAAAGGAGAATACAGACTATCCTCCAGGACCGCATAGTACACGGTGCTGCCTTTGCCAGAGGCATGAAGAGTTTTTTCATTAGGTTGAGAGTTTTGAGTGAACTTAAAATGATGCGCCGGCATCCTATTGAAACCGGACATTTCTCAAAAGACAGGCCTGCCTGAAAAAAGTCATCAATAATTCTGATTTATTTTTCAGAACTGATAAAAACCGGCAAATGCTCCGGGGGAGTGATGACTATTCTTCGTCTCCTGAAGATATTCTTCCTCCCTGCAAATGTTTTGCGGCGGGAATAAACTGAAAAGAAAATTCCAGGGACTGGGGATTATAAGAAGTAATACTTGTGAGGGGAGAATAATAAGAGAACATCACTTTCAGAACATGAGAGCCGAGCCTGATATCTTCCAGCCCGCCAGAAATGCTCGCCCCTTTTTTGTATTTATAAGCAAGAGCGACGGAAAGATTATCATGGATCAGCAGGATCAGAGCCAGATCTGCAGAATTAAAATCCTTATAAGACCGGTACATGAAAGCCGTAGTCAGCGATACATAAGGGTTGAGTGGAAATTTCTTATCCGCAATAAAATTGTAATACCTCCTGATCGTATAGGTCTGTGCGATGGGAGTAAGCTTTGCGGGAATAATCTGGTTGCCCGAAATGCCGATATTAAAATCCGGATTGTGCAGCCAGAGGCCTATGTCGGCATTGGGTGCAAAAGCAGATCCGCCGGCGCTGATGTTGGACGGACTGTACGCATAATTGAGAAAACCCATCGCAGCCCCTGCATTCAGTTTCAAATGCGCTGAAATAGGAAGATGGTATGCGTAGAGCAGGGAAGCCCGGTTGGTATTGATAAAGCTTCCTTCCCGGTCGTTGATGAACGTTAGACCGATTACTTGTCTGGAAACAGCGGCTGAAGAAGCATTAAGCTGCGCATTCGCATGCACATACGAAGTTCTTATGGAACTGAAATCCCCGAGCAAGGACTTATTACCCAAAGAAATTTCGCCGGGTGATATTCTGCCTATGCTGGCAGGATTCATCAGGTTGTACGTTTTGAAAAATTGCAGGAACTGGATGGGTAATGCCGGTCCGGTTTGAGCATAAATATCTGATTTACATACAGAAAAGAATAAACATGAAGCTATAATATAGATTCTCATCTGTAAGAGGAAGAGGATATTTTTTGGTAATTTTATTATAAAAAATTATAATATTCCAAATAAAGAATAATTTAAAAAAGAAACATACGTAAAGTGATGACTTTCTTACGATGTGTTTGTCTTTACTATAAGGGGAAAAACCGGGCCGATGAAATACAGTGACAAAGAGGTGATACTGGCTTTAAAAAAGGGAGATGACGATCTGGTATTGGCCTTTCTATATAAAACCGTATTGCCAAAAGTCAAGCAGTACATCAAAGGGAATAAAGGGAACGATGATGAAGCTAAAGATATCTTTCAGGATGCTCTTATCATTTTCTACAGAAAAGTAAAGACTGATAAGATTCCCGACGATGTAAATATTTCTGCCTTCATCTGTCATGCCGCCAAAAATCTCTGGATCAATCGTGTGAAGAAGATGAATAAGTCCACCGAAATTCCCGGCGAAAACGCTCTGCAGACCGAAGAGGATTTTCTTGGAAATATGATTACAGAAGAAAAAACAGCCGCCATCACCAAACTGCTTTCGGAAATCGGGCAGGAATGTCAAAAACTGCTGAAGTATTCGGTGTATGACAATTTAAGTATGAAAGAAATCGCAAGGCTGATGGGGTACTCGAGTGAGAACCTGGCAAAAAATTATAACTACCGCTGCAAGCAGAAGCTGATACAGCTGGTCATGAAAAATAAGGCTATCGAAAATCTATTGAAGAAGTGATGGATCAGAATTACGAGCAATACGAAGAAATAGACCGTTACCTCAACAAAGAGCTGAGTGAGGCAGAATTGCTGCGCTTCCATGAGAAATTATCGGGCGATGCCGGATTCAAAGAGCTGGTGGAAGCACAGAAAACAGCCAACGAGATTATCATCTACCAGGAGATGAGCAGGCTCAAAGCCCGGGTAAAGAATGATCTGAACAATGGAAATAATGACAAGCCCTGGGGGAAGATCTTTGTATTCTCAGCCCTGTTCGTTTCTGCGGGTTTGTATACGTATATGAATTATCCGAAATCCGAACCTGTACGGATAACAAAACCGGTAACACCATCCGCTACATCACAGAATGGTCAGCCTTCTGTAAAATCCATAAGCAATCCAGTTGCTATGGAGCCTTTTAAATCAACCGGAAAAGCGGTGCGGCAGGATTCATTGGAGAAAGAAGTAATCCGGGAAGAGGCCATGCGGGAAGGAGTCTTCATGCTTAACTGTGAAGGGGATGATCCTGTTACTGTACCTCCAAACCAAGAGCAGCCAGGAAAAGAGACGACGCTCACTCTGGATCAGCCCTCAAAAGTCAATTGCGAAACGGTGAATCTCACGGCGCAGGTGCGGGTGGATTATGGTACGGGAGATGCTGCCGAAGCGACGGTGCTTATCGATAAGTCATCGGTTGCAGGAGGCACTGCCCCTTATTCCTTTGCCCTCGATCATACCGTGTTCGGAAAAGAGAACCGGTTTACAGTTATGAAGGATGGAATCTATTCTGTGCGGATCAAAGATCAAAACAACTGCATCTCAGAACTGAAGAAAAAAGTGGTGGTCAGAATTCCTTCGAAAGAAATAGACGCAGCCTTCGTACCTTCGCAAGGCGAACGCTGGAAATTTCCGGTAAAAGAAAATGCCGGGGCGGAGATCAGCATCTTCAGCAAAACCGGAATTCCTGTTTATACCGCAACGATCTCAAATGGGAATCCGCAGGAATGGGATGGCAGGAATAATAACGGAGCCGAGCTGGAAAACGGCAACTATTATTTTGTGATTAAATACTCATCAGGAGAAGTGGTCAAAGGACACATCAGCATTGTGCAATAGCATGAATAAGAATTTCTTTCATATCATTATTGTTTTAATGCTGACTGCAGGCAGTACGCCGGCTCAGGTTAGTCTGCCTGACAGTAACTTCAGGAAATTTCTTTCGAACTATTATCCATCCGTCATCAATCCCGACAAAACCCTGAATGTTGCCGCCGCCGCTGCCGTAACCGGCCCTTTCAAATGCTATGACCAGAAGATCACCGATCTGAGCGGGATACAATATTTTACAGGCATTTCCACGCTGGAAGTCAAATATAATCCGGATTTACATACGCTTCCGGATATCAGCCCGCTCAGCAATATCAGCATCCTTGGACTGGACTCGAACGGGCTTAACTCCCTGCCAAATCTATCGGCACTGGTAAACCTGCAGATACTTTCTTTTCATCATAATCAGGTTACGGCTATGCCAGGCATAAATAGCCTCACGCAGCTCACGCAGCTTCATGCTTACAATAATAAGCTGACAACATTGCCCGACCTCTCAGCCCTGGTTAATCTGCAAAAACTATTCTGCTCCGACAACCCTCTGACAATCCTCCCCGGCTTTTCAGGCCTGAGCAGTCTGAATTTCTTTTTATGCCAGAGGACATCCATTGCAGCGATTCCTGACCTCAGCAATTGCACACAGCTTCAGTACCTGATATGCACCGACAATCAAGTCACGGCATTGCCTGATCTGAGCAATTGTCCATTACTTATCGAGCTTAAAGTTTTCAGCTGCCGCTTATCTACTTTTCCCGATCTGAGCGGTTTTTCAAACTTAACCGCCATGCATGCTTATAACAATGAGCTCTCTTTTGAAGACATTCTTCCTTCATCGGCTCATCCCTCGTTTGCCAGCATTGCTTCTTTTAACAACCAGAAGCCCGGACTCACAAATACGCAAAGCGTAAGCAATATGTCGGCGGCCATATTGAATCTGAACTTCGACAACGCTGTGAGCGGAAATGTATATAACTGGTACAAAGACGGCGTTTATATCAGCACCACGAACGTCAACAAACTCAGCTTTGCCGCTGTCACCTTTGCTGATGCCGGCGCATACAGCTGTCAGATCAGCAACTCCATCCCTGCCTTAACAGGGATCACGCTTACTTCCAAAAACATCACACTCCAGGTATCACCCTGTATTGTTGCCAATAGCATCAATTATACGTTGGGTAATGCGCCATGCACGTATCCGCTCCTGGTTAACCTGGATGAGTCTTCATTTACAGCAGGCACTTCCCCTTTTACTTATAAAGTGGTGAGTTCAAAAGATACCCTTGGCTTTACAGGCAATACATTCGCGTTACCCAAAGAGGGCACCTTCGATCTTATTGTCAGAGACGCCACTGGCTGTGAAGTCATTTTCCGCTCAAAACTGGTGGTACCCAGAAATGAACAATGCGATGCTGTATTTTATCCGAATGGTGATGGCGTCGCCGACACGTATTACATTGAAAATACCGGTCATGCCTCGATCTACAACCGTACAGGCGAGTTGGTCAAAGAATTTAACGTCCCCGGCAGCTGGGACGGGACCGACAAAAAAGGCCAGGATGCTCCCACCGGCCTTTATGTAATCGTCGTCAACAAAGACGTGAAGATTAAGGTCACGTTGCTGAGATAATTGGCAAATCGTAGAATTAGAAATTGAATATTGCCCGATGGGACAATTAATTCAACAGGTATCAAAGCACTAGCTACCTGATAATAATCGTTAAGTAAAAAGAAGCACCCTGCCCTAATTCCCGAACAAAATAGTCCTCCTGCGGCTTTATATCTAATAAGCCGACACTTTCCATGAGAACTTTAGTCTTACTGCTGTTGCTGTGTCCTGCATTCATTTTTGCCCAGACGCCTTCATTGGTAAAGGATATCAACACAACGGCTGATGATAATGACCAATTCAGAAATTTTGCAGACCTGAAAGGCATTCTTATCATGCAGGGAAAAGATGTGGATCATAATACGGAATTGTGGCGCACCGACGGGACAGCGGGAAGCACTTACATGATCAAAGATATCAACCCGGGAAAAGGGAGCAGCAACCCACAAAGCTTTGCACAACTGGACAACTACATGTACTTTTTTGCCGACGATGGGGGAGGTTATGACTTGTGGAAAACCGATGGTACTCCGGCAGGAACAGTAAAGGTTCACGACATTCACTCGACCTATATTGATACATATTATGCATCCATTGTACGGTCCGGACAGTATATATATTACATGATACGGGCGGGCACTTCAAGTTCTGAGGTATGGAGAAGCGATGGAACACCTAATGGCACTGAACTAGTGAAAAAATTCCAGCACGACAATTACGCAACGATGGGCAACCTTACCGCTGCAGGCAAAAACATTTTTTTTACATTATCTCCAGATCAGCTTTGGAAAAGTGACGGTACAGATGCAGGTACTGTTCTGGTCAAGGATAAATTCTTTGGGCAAAGCCTCACCTATGTGAATGGTATGCTCTATTTTACTTCTTTCGGACTGACACTCTGGAGATCGGATGGAACCACCCCAGGCACTTTCCAGCTTGTAAAAACTGCAGTCTATTCTAATCTCGTGGGCATTGGCAGCACGCTTTATTTTTGCACCGCAGACAGCACCAACAAAGGTGTTGAGCTTTATAAAACCGATGGGACCATAAAAGGGACCGTCATTGCCCGGGATGTTCATCCAGGCCCTGCATCTTCTTATCCTCAGGGACTTTTTGCCCATAATAATGATTTGTTTTTCATGGCGCAGGATACGAACTATAATGTGAACAGGATTAACTATTCCAGTTTTTCCTTATTCAAGCTGAATACCCTGACTTCATCCATGACAACATTAAAAAGCAAGATCACACAATATGGAAATATGGTTACAGTTAAGGATGAAATTTTTATTCCGCTCAACGACGGCAACACGGGGCTTGAGCTATGGAAAACCGATGGAAGCAGCGCCGGTACATCGCTGGTCATGGACATTGCTCCAGGTATAGCCAGTTCGATCAGCTCAAATACCTATTCATATTATCAGGGAGACACCTATCTGACCACTGTCGGCAATCAGATCTTTTTTAATGCGCGCGATGCATCTGCTGATGGAGTCTCGGTCTGGAAATCGGATGGGAGTCATGAGGGGACCAAGAAGGTGCAGAAAATAATAGGAGGAGACCTGGGCTCAAATCCATCCAACTTAACAGTCTTCGGAGAGTACCTCTATTTTTCGGTGGGCAACCAGTTGTGGAGATCGAATGGACAAGGAGACAGCACGCAGGTTTTTAAAACGATGAGTTCTCCTTCGAATACGATTTCAAAAATTATTTCGACCGGCAACATAATGTTTTTTGTGGTGGACTCACTTCCGAAAAAATCCGAGATCTGGAGAACAGACGGAACAGCGCAGGGCACAGTGCTTCTGAAAACTATTTCCTGCAATTCACATTGCGGCAAAGGAGGCTGCGGCTATTCAACAGGCGTATTTGAATGGACTTTATTTAACAACGAACTTTATATTGCGGCCTTTGATTCCAACGCTTATGCCCTAAGTTCCCGGGGGGGAGGCTGGTCTCTGTTTAAAAGCGATGGCACTCCCAGGGGAACTGTTCTGCTTAAAAAAGGAATCGCCCCCACGGGAATGGTTTCGTTTCAAGGAAAACTTTACTTTTCCGGGCTGGACAGTTATGGAAGAGAGCTCTGGAAAACCGACGGCACCATAGAAGGCACCTCCATGGCTGTAGATATTAACACGGGAAATTCCGGCTCTTACCCCATGGCACTTACGGTTATGAATGAGATGCTTTATTTTTTAGCAACCACGCAGGCAACCGGCATGGAACTTTTCCGTTCGGATGGTACCTTTGGCGGCACCTCTGTTGTCAGGGATATCAGTCCCGGCGCCCCACCATCAAGCCCGGCTTATCCTACCCTGGATTATTATTCACCGCAGAATATGCTCTGCAAATATAAAGATATGCTACTGTTTAAGGCGATTGATCCTGAGCACGGACTGGAAGTATGGAGATCCGATGGAACAGAGAAAGGCACTGTGATGGTAAAAGAAATTGTACCCGGTACCGCGAGATTGAATAATTACTTCGATCTGATCAGCTGGAACGGAAATGTGTATTTCATAGATGACCGGAATTCTTTATATAAAACCGATGGAACATCCGCCGGAACGGGAAGTGTGTATGACTTTAACGCCGAAGGAAAAGGCGTGTATTTATACACTTCCGATATATTCATGGCGATGACAGACAAAGGAATTTTATTCAATGTCTCCAGCCAAGAGTATGGAGTTGAGTTATGGCAATCAGACGGAATCCAGACACAGCGCCTCACTGACATTGCCGTGGGACCGCCCTCGTCCAATATTTCGCAATTGACCTTTTATAAAAACGATTACTTTTTCAGCGCCAACGACGGGATCTATGGCCAGGAGCTGTGGAGATTAAATGGTGTATTCAGACTGCCCCCTGCTAACCCAGACAGCATCATCGTTCACAGCAAGGATACAACGGCAGTGACCGGACTCATGGATGCCGGAGCGGAAGAACATTATCCGACCATTTCTCCGAATCCGGGTAATGGCGTTTACTACATCACCTTTGCCGAAGGAACGACCGTGAGTTATATGGCAACCGTTTACACGCCGCAGGGTATACCTATGAAACAGGTGAGGATCAATACCTATCCCTACCGGGAAGTCAAGCTGGATATTTCTGAACTTCCCAACGGCCTGTATTACCTCGATCTTTCCGAATCTAAGAAAAGAAGAGTTAAGAAAATAATTAAAGGGTAATACTCTGCTCCCGCAACATTTATCTCCTGTAAATGTTATGTGTTGAATTCCCATTCATCACTCCTATGAGAAAATCCGGTTTAGTTTTCGCAGCCATTGTTTTTCTTTTTTTTTCTGCATCATTCGCTCAAACTCTCA
>JBJMLY010000238.1:0-3491 GCA_045805025.1 Cytophagaceae bacterium
GCTGGCGCTGGTGAGCGAGGTCATACACGGTACGCCTTCCCGATTTACTGATCCCGCAAGGTTCTCCTTTGCACATGGCGGAAAAGACGGACACCCTTTCCCTGTTCCTTTAAAAGTCTACGACGAAACCATTACGGTACTTCGTGATGCGGTCGATAAAGCGAAGCTGGGGGTTTCAGATAAAAAGAAAGCGATCCATAGCCTGATGAAGGTTAGCCAGATGGTAGAAAAAAATTTTGAACCCAATGCCAGTTTTGACGAAGTGATCGCCAGGGAAAGCAGAGAATCTTATAAGTACGGAGGTATGACCGTATTCGGAAAAGCGCAACCTCCCGATAAAAAGGATAAAAACGGACAACTGAATATCTTTTAACATGGCGCCGCTTTTACCAGCAGAGCCCGAAAAATTATGCAAAAGCTGCAGGCCGTTTAATAAAAAAAGGGACGCTATGCAGGCGTCCCCGAACCTATACAAATATTACTTTATAATCCACAGAATTATAAAGCCCAAAGATAGATACCAGCTTATAGCAAGTCTATCCGTATTAACACGTATAATGCATTAAACTACTTGTTCTGCCAGTTGCAATGCCTGAAAGCTTTCTTCTATCCTTACCAGGGCCGTATGCAGAGATGATCCTACAATTTTCCATGGCACAAACCGTATGGCAAGAACTGCCAGACCTGCACTTCCTATACCAGCTGCTACTTTGCCAAATCCCTTATCGAATCTGACTCCCTTAATTCTTGAAATAATTCCTGATTTCTTTAAAGGCACGTTTTTCTTTATGCCGTTACTCTTTTTTTCATTCGCTTTCATAAACCTTCCTTCCGTATATTCCTCTATTCAGTATAACTTCCATTGATTTTTAAATGTTCTCGTGAGAAGCAGAGCAAAAAAATAGCGGGCCGAAGCCCGCTATCTATAATCGGATTATTTAGGCGTATGCGGATGCCAGGATTGCGACCTGTGTCCGGAAACACAACTGTTCGTGGTAACTAATACTAATATTGCAAAGGCGAGAAATAAGATCATCTTTTTCATATCCGTGTAGTTTATAAAATCTTAAACGTAAGATCCAGATGCAGAGATATGTATATACAGAGAAAAAGATAATCCTGGCATAAATTTCCAATTTCAGTACATGAAAAGGCCATTAAAGAACTTATAAAATATCTCCTATTCCTGTCTATTATGTAAATTCCTCATTATGAGTAAGCAAGCCTCTATGAGTGATAACTATCCATTAAAAAGTAACTTTTTATGGATATATACGTATTTTATTTAGACCAATGTATTTATTAAGTACAAATACAGCTCAGATTTTAAAGAATTAAAATACGAAGTCTATGGAAAAGCAAACTACATTTTTAGCAAAAACAAAAGCTGCTCTTCTGTTTCTATGTGTAATTATTTCATATTCAGGTTTTGCTACCGGAGGAGAAGATAAAGACAGCCTTTTCAACAAGGGCTATGAAGAAGAAATGAAAGGGAATTACTGGGCGGCAATTAAGCTCTATAATAAAGTTGCCGAGATGGATCCCAGTTCTTCCGAAGTCTATTTCAGAAGAGGTATCTCTAAAACAGAGATGAATAATTTTAAAGGAGCGATTGAGGATTTTACCAAAGCCATTCAAATTAAGCCGGAGCATGCCGAAGCATACAAAGAAAGGGCTCTGGCCAGGTATAATGCCGAAGACTATGAAAACTCCCTTAAAGACAGTGAAAAGGCAATCTCCTTAGATACCATGGATGTGATGAACTATTACAACAGAGGCATTACCCATGTAACCATGAAGAATTATGCCGTCGCCATGTCGGATTTCAATAAAGTGATCTCCCTCAATCCAACATTTGCCAAAGCATATCTGAAAAGAGGAAACACCAAATACCATATGGATAATTACGAAGGCGCCCTCGCCGACATCAACAAAGGTATTGAGATGGACCCGGAATATCCTGTAGGATATAAATACAGAGCGATGGTCTATATGGATCAGAAAGAGAAAACGATGGCTTGTGAAGATCTTCAGAAAGCAAAGAAACTTGGCTATGAAGAGCGATTCGGCAATGCAGTTAACCAGCTAATTCTGAGAAACTGTTTTGAATAGTTAAAACAGTTCAGAAGATGAAATGACAGCCGGACCTCGTGGGTCGGCTGTCATTTGTTTTTTAATCAAGTCCGGATAAAGTCTTTTTTATCTCTCCTTCGGAAACAACTTCCAGAGTAAGATCCGTTTCATCAGACTTACCAGCGGTGATCTTCTTTTGCCCGAACCATATCCGCTCATCGCCATAGCTCAGTCCGAATACATGAATGGTAGCCCCTTCAGGAACATGGGGGAAATAATTATAGCCTTCTTTAGTCCAGGTCCCTCCCATCACATAATTCATTTCCTTGAATACCAGGTAAATTTTTACCGGGAGGGTCGTATCGCCGGTCAGGAATTTTACCTTGAGCGGACTGCTCTTCTCTTTGTCCGTGAACTTTTCATAATTGACCCAGCCGAATTTATTCACCGAAAGAAAGGATGAAAGCTCCATAGAGTTCTTACCCGCCTGACCGCAGTCGGTGATTTCATAACTTACATACCTGCCCTCATTGATGTAGTAATAATCCAGCGGACTATTTTTTTCCTTCGCCTCGAAAAATTTTGATTTAAAAACATAGATTTTCTTAAAGAACTCCAGCATGTTGAAAGCCTCATCTCTTGTAAGACCCCATTTCTGCAAGCGACCGATTTCTTTATTATTGGGGATATTGTTATAAAACTGCCCTTTGTGGTAGTTCCGGTCGGTAAGCCTGTCGATCTTCGTAACCGTGCCGCATTTATGGGATTTAAGCCAGCGGAAGTATTCCTCCGCTTTCATGTATCGGGCATAATTCCTGCAATCATGCAGTGCTTTGGATCGAAGGTATTCCGCTACCATGGAATCTACCTGCCATAATTTTAAATGAATATTCTTCAGATAAATATCGAGCAAATCCGTGTTCTCGCTGTAGAGCATACAACCCTCGATGCGGTAGTGAAACGGAATGCTGGATATATAAGTATTCCAGTATTTTTCCTCCAGCAAGGACTCTATCTTTTCGTTCATGCTCCGCCCAGTATAAGTGATGGTATAATTTGCATCGTCATTCACCTTGCTCACATAGTTAAGCTCGTAATCAAGCACATCATTGGGTAAAGCAATGAGGCGGGACTCCGGCTGATCATCAAAAATTTTGTAATAGATAACATTCTGCTTTTCGGATGTCATTACTTTTCCTGTTTTCGGATCTTTGTCGTCTTTAAACTGAACATTGATCTTTTTATCAGGAGCAAACACCAGAGCTCTCTGATGATCCCTCGCGTTCATATACACGGCGCCATTGCTTTCCCGGGCCTCCTGATCCAGGTCGCCCGTAAGGTCGTTCATAATCAGTTCAGAGGTATTGTACACTTCTCGAAGCTCGAAAGAGTACTGAGAAGGAATATCCTTTCCTTCC
>JBJMLY010000239.1:0-6545 GCA_045805025.1 Cytophagaceae bacterium
AGCAGAAGAAATTAATTCTCGACGAGAAGGGTAATTTTTCTCCCGAAAAAGCAAAAACCGCGTTGCCTTATGGAATAGGCCAGATTGCAAGACCGAGCGAAAAGCGCAATGCAAGACAGATGGCAGAATTTACTAATACGATCCAGAAATATTTTGTCGAAAATACCCGGCTTGGAATTCCTGTCGTCTTTCACGAGGAATGCCTGCACGGCCATGCCGCGCCCGACGGAACTTCTTTTCCTCAGCCCATCGCTCTTGCCGGTACCTGGAATCCCGAGCTGATCACTGAAATATTTACGGTAGTTGCGGAAGAAACTCGGGTCAGAGGAGGGCATCAGGCCCTTACGCCGGTGCTGGATGTTGCCCGGGATGCAAGATGGGGCAGAGTAGAGGAAACCTATGGGGAAGATCCATATCTGATCTCACAAATGGGGGTTGCCTGTGTGAAGGCATTTCAGGGCAAGGGTCCGGTGATCGATAAAAAACACGTGGCTTCTACATTAAAACATTTTGCCGTACATAGTCAGCCTGAGGCAGGCACCAACTGTGCACCCGGAAATTATTCAGAACGTGTAATCCGTGAAATGTTTTTCCCTTCCTTCAAAGCAGCTGTCATGGAAGCCAAAGCGATGAGTGTCATGGCTTCGTACAATGAAATTGACGGCATTCCTTCTCATGCCAATAAATGGCTTCTCAACGATGTACTGCGCAATGAGTGGGGATTTCAAGGTTTTATCGTATCCGATTATTATGCTGTGAAAGAGCTTCACGAGCTTCATAAAGTAGTAAGTAATAAAGAAGAAGCAGGAAGACTTGCCCTGGAATCGGGCGTAGACACCGAAACTCCGGAAATGGAATGCTTCATCAAGCTGGCAGATCGGTTCAAGGACAATAAAATTCCAATGTCCATATTAGATACGGCTGTAGCCAGAATTCTGAGGGGAAAATTTCTGATGGGATTGTTCGAAGATCCTTACACCGATCCGGCTCTGGCAGAAAAAATCGTAGCGAGTCAGAAAAACCGCGACCTGGCCACCAGGGCAGCTCAGCAATCGATCATTTTGCTGAAGAATGAGAACAATCTTCTTCCATTCAATAAACTGAACCTGAAATCAATGGCCGTGATTGGACCCAATGCTAACAAATGTTTGCTCGGGGGATACAGCGATGAACCCAAATTCAGGGTTACTCCGCTGGATGGTATCAGAGCCAGGGCTGGAAAGAACCTGCAAATCAATTATGCCGAAGGATGCAGGATCACCCAGGAGGGACAGAACTGGAATACCGATAAAATAGAATTGAGTGATCCGGAAGAGGATAAAAAAATGATCGCCGAGGCGGTAGAAACAGCCCGCAAATCGGATGTGGCTGTTCTCTTCCTGGGAGGAAATGAACAGACTTCCCGCGAGGCCTGGGCTAAGAATCACCTGGGTGACCGCTCTGACCTCGGATTGGTAGGGATGCAGAACGAGCTGGTAAAACAGGTGCTTGCCACCGGAAAACCAGTCGTGGTGTTTTTATTCAATGGAAGTCCGCTTACTTTCAATTATATCAACGATCATGTACCAGCCATTTTTGAATGCTGGTATCTGGGCCAGGAAACAGGAACAGCTGTGGCAGATGTATTATTCGGAGATTATAATCCTTCCGGTAAATTGCCGATCACATTGCCCAGAAGTGAAGGACAAATTCCTGTCTACTATAATTATAAGCCTTCTGCCAAGAGGGGATATATTTTCAATACCACAGATCCTCTCTATCCATTCGGTTTTGGACTAAGTTATACCACATTTTCGTATCAGAATGTTCGCCTGTCCAGTCCCAAAATCAAGAAAGACGGTTTTACCATTCTGAGTGCAGATATTACCAACACCGGTAAGGTAAAGGGCGATGAAATTGTGCAGCTATACATCCGCGACGATGTGAGCTCTGTCACCCGGCCTGTGAAGGAGTTAAAGGGATTTAAAAGAGTTTCTCTAAATCCTGGTGAAACGAAAACCGTGGAGCTGAGGATTGATTCTTCCAGCTTGTCGTTCTATGATCTCCATATGAACTATATAGTAGAGCCCGGTTTTTTCGATATCATGGTAGGACCTTCTTCAAGGGATACTCAAAAGCTAAGACTGGAAGTGGAAGAGTAAATATAAAGGTGAAGGTCTTTACGCAAGCTTTATACCATAACTAAAGCTGATCTCTTCCCCTGGTTTTAAAATGATAAGTCCGATTTTATTATTGAATGCATCGGGAGCGCAGCTCATCGGTTCAATGGCAATACTTTGCCTGTGAGGAGGAGTATATATCTGAAAGAAATTATAACGGTTTTTCTCCGATTGTTGCCAGATAATAAGTTTTACATTTTTTTCTTCGCTTTTTAAATGAATTTCCGAGATAGGATCATCGCTGTCTATTCTAAAACAGTCATCAAACTTTGCCGTGCCTATTTGTTGAAACTCCTTAAAGCGTTCTTCTTTAAAGAAATTTCCGGTGGGAATCATTGTTTGATCTGCTTCTAATTTGCTGCATGGGGGAAGTTTGAGAAGCAGTGAATTAATGCGGGCATCCAGTTTAAAATACGGGTGCCAGCCGTCTCCCATGGGCATATTGCCTGAAGAGCGGTTAACGACGGTGGTTGTGCAGATAAGTCCGTCCTGGCTGGAAAGTATATAATCAATGATGATCTGGTGACTGAAAGGAAAGCCTTCTTTTTCCTCAGCCCCGGCTATGATTTCCAGACGAATAGATGCCTTGTCAGATTCTTTCAACTCTTGACGTGCCTCGAATTTACTTTCCAGATGAAGGCCATGGATAGCGTGCTTCTCTGAAATTAAATTTTTTCTGAGACGGAATTCTTTGTCTTCGAACGAATATCTCCCATCCCTGATCCGGTTCGGGAAAGGAAACAGCTTTGGTCCTTTAAATTTTAATTTGCCCTCCGTCAGAAGATCTTCATAGGTAGGGGAGCCATCGATAAGGGAATGGAGTTCGTTATTTTTTTTTAGTACAAGCTCATTCAGCGTAGCGCCCAATCCGGGAATAATGGTGACATACTCTCCGGTTTTTTCATTCAGAAGTTTCAGCGTATCGAGAGACCCTAGCTTTTCGGAAAGTATGAAGAACATTCGTGCTTACATTAAAGTAGAATGAAAATTGGCAATTGGCAGTATAACAATTGGCAAAATAATGAATTCATTAGCAATTGCATCCTGCCAATTGCCCACTGATTATATGTACTGATTAATAATATTTTCAAACAGTTCCTGTTTTCCGCTTACCTGCTTCGGTTCCCCGTTTTTAGCGGCAATATTTCTGAGGTCTTCGAATGTCAACTGTCCTTTTTCGAACTTTGCTCCATCTCCCTGGTCGAACGAAGCATACCGTTCTTCTCTTAATTTTCTGTAATCGGAATTTTCAAGGATGTTATGAGCCACCAGCAGAGCGCGGGCAAATATATCCATACCTCCGATGTGTGCGATAAAAAGATCTTCCAGGTCGGTGGAATTTCTTCGGGCTTTCGCGTCAAAGTTTACACCGCCTGTTTTAAATCCGCCCGCTTCGAGTATTACCAGCATAGCTTCGGTAATCTCATAAAGGTTGTTGGGGAATTGGTCGGTATCCCATCCGTTCTGATAATCGCCCCGGTTGGCGTCGATACTGCCGAGAAGTCCGGCATCGGCAGCAACCTGCAATTCATGGGAGAATGTGTGAAGTGCAAGTGTAGCGTGATTGACTTCTATGTTTAATTTAAAGTCATTCAGTAAGTCGTATTGTCTCAAAAAACCTATAACAGTGGCGCAGTCAAAATCATATTGATGTTTAGAAGGCTCCATTGGTTTGGGTTCAATGAGGAAAGTGCCTTTAAAGCCTATTTTTCTTCCATAATCCCTGGCCATCTGCAGGAATTTTCCCATATGATCCAGTTCGCGTTTCATATTCGTATTGAGCAGAGACATATAACCTTCCCGGCCTCCCCAGAATACATAATTTTCGCCGCCCAGGGCCACGGTGGCATCCAGTGCCGATTTGATCTGGGCGCCGGCATAGGCCAATACCTGAAAATCAGGATTGGTAGAGGCGCCGTTCATATAGCGCGGATTTGAAAAACAGTTGGCCGTGCCCCATAGCAGCTTCACGCCAGACTCCTTTTGTTTCGCGGAGGCGTAATCTACCATCGTCTGCAAATTTTTTTCCGATTCTGGGATGGAGTTTCCCTCGGGTGCCATGTCGAAATCATGCCAGCAGTAATAAGGTATGTTGAGCTTGGTGATAAATTCGAAGGCGGCATCCATTTTGTCTTTTGCTGACTGAATGGGATTGCTGCTTTGCAGCCATGGGAAATTTTTGGTTCCTGGTCCGAAAGGGTCTCCTCCTGTTCCGCAGAAGGTATGCCAGTAGGCTACTGCAAAACGGAAGTGGTCTTTCATCGACTTTTCCCCCACTGATTTATTTTCGTCGTAGTACTTAAAGGCCAGTGGATTTTTTGATTCTTTTCCCTCAAATTTTATCTGACTGATTCCGGGGAAATATTCTTTGCTTCCTAATGTCAGCCGGGTAGATGAAGATTTTTCTTTAAGTACGCTCATACAAGTATTTTTTGTTTATAATAATTTCTGAAGAATGCGGTACCAGTCATCGTACGCTTCTTTGTATTCTTTGGACCTGGAAGTATCGGGCGATATGGTTTCGATGGCTTCCAGCCCTATAAATGCTTCTTTGGTATTTTTATATATTCCTGCTCCTACGCCTGCTCCTCTGGCACATCCCTGTGCCCCGTCGGTATTGTATAGTTTTAATTCGGCGCCGGTGAGATTGGCAAAGGCTTCTTTAAAAATCGGACTCAGGAACATGTTGGCTTTTCCTGCCTTCACAGTTTTTACCTGAAGCCCCATATCTTTGATGATGTTCATGCCATGGTTCAGGAAGAATACAATGCCTTCCTGAGTTGCTCTGAGCATATGCGGAACTTTGTGGGTGTTGAATCTCAATCCATGCAGCGAGTAGCCCAGGTCTTTATTTTCCAGGGATCTTTCTGCTCCGTTCCCGAAAGGGAAAATCCGGAGCCCGTCTGATCCTATTTTTATTTCAGAGGCCAGTTTATCCATTTCCTGATAGCTGAGCTTAGAGGATGCCAGCAGAGTATTTCTCATATAACTGTTCAGAATGCCGGTGCCGTTGGTGCATAGCAGTACGCCGTGTCTTGCATGAGAGGTGGTATGATTGACGTGGGCGAAAATATTGACCCTGGATTTGTCGTCGTATATCGGTTTTTCGCTGATTCCGTAAACGATTCCGGCAGTTCCCGCTGTGGCTGCCACTTCGCCTGGTTCCAGCACATTCAGCGAGAACGCGTTGTTCGGCACATCGCCGGCTTTGTAAGAGATCAACGTTCCTTTCTGAAGTCCCAGGATATTGGCAGCCTCTCCGCTGAGTTCACCATGTACGGTGAAAACCGGTAAGGCTTCCGGGAAATAGTCTCTGTTCAGGCCGTAGTTGTCAAGCACCAGGTCGGCGAGTTTCTGTTCTTTGTAATCCCACAGGATTCCTTCCGATAAGCCGGTAATGGTAGTGCTTATCTGGCCGCTGAGTTTCATGGCCAGGTAATCTCCGGGCAGCATGATCTTGTATATTTTTGAATAGAGGTCTTTCTCATTTTCTTTCACCCACTTGAGCTTGGAAGCGGTGAAGTTGCCGGGTGAATTCAGCAGGTGGCTTAGGCATTTCTTTTCACCGATCTGCTCAAAAGCCTGGTCACCGTATGGTACGGCCCGGCTGTCACACCAGAGTATGGCGGATTTGAGCAGTTTGTGATTTTTGTCGACCATTACCAATCCGTGCATCTGGTAGGATATCCCCACCGCTTTGATGTCTTCCTTTTTTACCAGGGAAGCTGCCAGAACCGTTTTGGTGGCGATAATAAGATTGTCCCACCACATTTCCGGGTTCTGCTCTGCCCAGCCCGGTTTAAGAGCCGTAATAGGCATTTCGGTGGAAGGTGAGAAAGTGGATGCAATTACTTTGCCTGTCGCAACCTCAATCAATGAAGCTTTTAAAGAAGAAGTGCCAAGGTCGTAGCCAATCAGATACATACGTTAAACAAATTTAGTGTAAAAAATACAATAAGTCAATAACCGGATTCAGATTTCATCTTCGGTGATCCGTAAATAGCGATGAAATCTCTTCAAAATAATGATAAAAATGGATAAATTGTAATAAGCAGCAGGCTTCTTTATTCTATGCCAGAGTTTCCTTCCCGTACCATCGTTCATATGGATCTTGATTCATTCTACGTATCGGTAGAATGTCTGAGAAATCCTTCCCTGAAAGGCAAGCCTATTATTATAGGAGGGGATTCTGTGCGCGGTGTTGTGGCCTCTTGCAGCTATGAAGCGCGCAAGTTCGGTGTCCATTCTGCCATGCCCAGCAAGCAGGCAAAAAAGCTTTGTCCGCAGGCAATATTTATATATCCCGACATGGAGAAATACGGGGAATACTCTGCGCTGGTGAGGAAAGTCATTGCCGACCGGGCTCCTTTATTTGAGCAGGCTTCC
>JBJMLY010000240.1:0-4408 GCA_045805025.1 Cytophagaceae bacterium
CCTATGGAGAAACAGATGCAAACTCACATTATAAACGTAAGGCATTAAATGGATTTACGTTAACTGCAGGCACAAGGAAAACAATTACGATTGATCTTTCGTCTGTACCAGGCGCTATCGGTGGCTTGACGGCTGGTTCATACGGAGGTTGCGGAACTGGTCCTTACTACTGCCCGACTACCAGTTATACCCTTGATCCTTCTCAAATCAGAGATCTGATTTTCCTGATCAATTTCGGAGGAAATGACATTAACCTGTCTGAAGGAGATGGCGATTATACGCTGGATACCTACATCGCAGGTGGTACCATCACTCCATACAACGGTGTCATAAAATTCTACGATTTCAAGATCGGAACCGTAAGTACTCCTGCGGCTTTAAATAAAACAGTGATCAATAACTCATTGACTGTATACCCAAGCCCGGCCAAGGAGTCTTTAACAGTATCATTCGATGCCAACGAAACAACCGATGTAACACTTTCTGACATTGTCGGAAACAAGATGCTTTCCGCTTCTGCCAACGCAGGCTCTAATAAGATTACCATGAATACATCCAATCTGTCAAGTGGAATTTATATTCTGAATGTAAGCACAGAAAACGGTAAAGTAGCGCGTAAGGTAGTGATTGAGTAACGAAGGAAAAAGTTTAAAAAAACCGGCAAAGCGTTGAATTTGCCGGTTTTTTTTATCTCTGCATGATATTTGCAATAATCATGTAAAAAATATAATAATTGTTTTTTGCTGGATCGATAGACTAAAATATATTACTAATTCTAAATTCTAAAACCGATGAGAACATTCAAAATTCTAAACCTGGTATTTGCTGCCGCTTCATTTTTAGCAGGAGACCTTTGCGCTCAGGACGAAAGAGGTTATTACGATGCCCCTTATGTGAGGTATGAGGCAGATCAGGGAGCATTGTCCAATGCCAATATTGCGATGATGTCTTTTGCCCAGAAAGATCTGCAAAGCGAAGCTTCAGAACAGGTTTGTGTGGATTTCTCCGGTAAAGATGCTTCAGTAGAGTGGACTGTGAAGAAAGAGGGAGACGGCCTTGTGCTGCGTTATAGTGTTCCCGACGAGCAAGCGGGCGAAATTGATGTATACGCCGACAACAAACTGGTAGGAAGCATGAAGCTTACTTCATACTGGTCATGGGAATACCTGACCACCAACGGTAACCCTAATAACGTCGCTGTGAGGAATGAAAATCCTAAGATGAGATTCGATGAAGTACGTTTGAAACTGCCGGCTAAAATTCCTGCAGGAGGAAAATTGAAACTGGTAAGAAAAAGTGGTGCCATTCATCTTGATTTTGCGGAGCTGGAGGCAGTTCCGGAAGAAATTAAGCCGACAGAAGCGGATCTTGTATACTCAGGCGATGGAAGCGATCTTCAGGTTTTCATTGACAACAAAGGTGGCGGAAGATCCATTTTCCTTCCGGCCAGACAATACAATGTAAACAGAGAGCTTTATTTTGGAGTACCAAATACTAAACTCAAGGGGGCAGGTATGTGGTATACGATCATCAACTTTACGAACGAAGCTTACCTTCAGGGCGGTCTGCGTGCGAATGCCAGAGATATCAGCTTCATGGACCTTGCTCTGGTCACTACCCGAAATTCAAGATCGAGCTCCTATAAGGGAATCAACGGAGTGTTTACTAAAAATTCACTTATTAAAAACCTTTGGGTAGAGCATTTTGAGTGCGGTGCATGGATTGCGCAATACAACATTGGCGATATCGCGTTTGCCGATGGTTTCACCGTATCGAATTGCCGTTTCAGAAATAACTACGCCGATGGAATTAACCTTTGTAAAGGAACAAGAAACGCCACGGTAGAACACTGCAGTTTCCGGAATAACGGCGATGACGACATGGCGATCTGGTGCGCAGATAATTTAGAATGCCAGAACAATACCTTTGCTTACAGCACTTCAGAAAACGGCTGGAGATCATCCGGCTGTGCTATCTATGGGGGCTTAAATAATAAAGCGCACCATATCATTGTCAAGGATCACGTGGAGGCCGGCTTACGGGTAAACAATAACTATCCCGGTATAGGCTTCAACGAAACGGGTATGCATGAATTTTCAAACATTACCGTGGTAAGATGCGGGACCTTCAACGACCTGTTCTATAATATGGTTGGCGCAGTGGATTTGATGTGCAACAGCATATCCGGAAACAAGGTGCAGAATGTTAAATTCTCCAACATTGATATTATCGATGCCAAGGATAATGCGATTTTATTCAACAAGATCGGCGGTAAAGGATTTTATAATATTGTGCTGGAAAATATTACGGTGGATGGAACAGGCAGAGAATTTCCTTTCAATAATGTCATGAAGAAAGACTGGCCAAGAGGTTTTGGTGTCATATTTATTCAGAATCCTGCCGGCAGCGTTACCTATTGCAATATGGTTTATAAAAACCGGGGCGGTACTTCGATTGTGGATGTGGACGATAACGGCATTGGTTCTTTGTTATGGACCGAAGTGAAGGATTGCAAGAAATAGGCATGGCTAACTATAGAGTCTGATTACAAGGGGTTATTGTTTCATTAAATAAGCAATAACCCCTTTTATATTATATGAATTGAACACGTATTTAATTATTTATTATGATGAGATTTAAAGTTCAGGGCCTGATACTTGGAGCCCTTCTGTTTTTTGGCAGCGACCTGTATGCTCAGAATGAACGAGGCTATTACGATGCTCCTTATGTAAGATATGAAGCAGACAAGGGTATCCTGTCCAAAGCGAAAGCCACGCCAAAATCCTTTAAACAAGCAGATCTGCAAAGCGAAGCTTCCGAGCAGGTATGCGTAGATCTGTCCGCGAAGAAATCATCGGTGGAATGGAAAATCAAGGATGGAGGAGATGGCCTGGTAGTTCGTTACAGTGTTCCCGATTCCACTTCCGGCGAGCTGGAAGTCTATGCCGACAACAAACTGGCCGGCGTACTTAGTCTGACCTCTCATTATTCATGGGAGTATTTATGGAAGAATGGCAATCCAAATAACAGTGGGGTAGTAAATACAAATCCTAAAATGCGCTTCGATGAGGTGCATCTGAAACTGCCCGTCAAAATCGCACCCGGAGGCAAGCTGAAACTGGTGAATAAAAGCGGTAAGATTCACATTGACTTTGCTGAAATTGAAAATGTCCCTGCTGCTGTTACGGCCGCCCCCGGCGATGTGGTTTTTTCGGGAGAAGGCAGCGAGCTTCAGAGCTTTATCGATCAGAATGGAGGGAAAACCATTTTTGTTCCCGCCGGCGTTTACGACATATACAGCGAACTGTATTTCGGAGTCGATAATACGAAGCTGAAAGGCGCGGGCATGTGGTACACACAGCTCAACTTCAAAAGAGTAAAATGGCTGAAAGGCGGACTTTATGCCAATGCAAAGGATATAAGTTTTTCAGATCTGTATCTGAATACCGCCTGCAACTCCAGGTCTGATTCCTACAAGGCCATCAATGGAATTTTTACCAGCGGTTCCGTTATAAAAAATATATGGGCCGATCATTTTGAATGCGGTGCATGGATCGCTCAATATAACAAAGGCGAAGTCGTCTTTGCCGATGGGTTTACAGTATCTCATTGCCGGTTCAGAAATAATTATGCAGACGGAATAAATCTTTGCAAGGGCACAAAAAATGCAGTGGTGGAACACTGCAACTTCAGAAACAACGGAGACGATGACATGGCCATATGGTCGGCAGACAATATGGAATGTCAGAACAACACATTCCGTTACTGCACTTCTGAAAATTGCTGGAGAGCCTCCGGGTGCGCCATCTACGGCGGACTTAATAATAAAGCACACCATCTGTTGATCAGAGACAACCTCGAAGTGGGGCTGAGAGCCAACAATGCCTTTCCAGGCGCAGGTTTTAACGACGAGGGGATGCATGAATTTTCAGACATCACCATCATACGCTGCGGAACAAACAACGACCTTTATTATCTTCCGGTAGGAGCCATCGATCTCACCTGTACCGACAGAAACGGAGTAAAGGTAAAAAACATTAAATTTTCCAATATCGATATTATCGATTCGAAGAACGATGCCATTTATATTCTGAGGTTTGGCGGCGAAAGTTTTATCAACCTGGTCTTTGAAAACATCAACATCGATGGAACCGGAAGAGAATATCCTTTCAATGACGGTAAGAATAATAATGCTGAAAGGGAAAGAGGTCTGGGTATATTATTTAAATATAAGCCGAAGGGCAAAGCAAGTTACTGCAACATCACTGTTAAAAACAGAGGGGGTAACGCCAGAGAGGATATCAGCATCACAGAGCTGGGTCCTTTAGAATGGAAAGCCGTTACCGGCTGCGAGAAACCTCAGAAATAATCAGCATAAGTTTTTCCTGCTGAATTTGTGATTTTTTTA
>JBJMLY010000241.1:0-3883 GCA_045805025.1 Cytophagaceae bacterium
CCCTGCAATCCATCGCAGAAAGCCTTTCCGAAAAAGGCGTACCGGTGCTAATGATGGATATCAAGGGAGATCTGAGCGGGCTGGCTGCCGAAGGCGCCTCGAACCCAGGCATTGAAGAACGGTATAAAAAAGTCGGCCTGGAATACAAACCTCAGAAATTCCCCGTGGAGCTGCTCAGCATTTCCAAAGAAAAAGGAGTGCGGATGAGAGCGACGGTTTCCGAATTCGGCCCCGTGCTTTTCTCCAAAGTGCTTGAGCTGAATGACACCCAGAGCGGACTGGTCTCGCTGATCTTCAAATTCTGCGACGACAACCGCCTGCCTCTGCTGGATCTCAAGGATTTTAAAAAAGTATTGCAATACATCAGCGACGAAGGCAAAAAAGAAATAGAAAAGGAATACGGAAAGATCTCCACCACCTCGGCCGGAACCATCCTCCGTAAAGTGATTGAGCTGGAGCAGCAGGGAGCCGAAATTTTCTTCGGCGAGCTTTCTTTCGATGTGGAAGACCTGGTAAGAACCAACAGCAGCGGACAAGGCTACATCTCTTTATTCAAACTCACCGATATCCAGGATAAGCCCAAGCTGTTCTCTACGTTTATGCTCAGCCTGCTGGCTGAAATTTATGCTTCTTTCCCCGAAGCAGGAGATCTGGAGAAACCAAAGCTTGTCGTCTTTATTGACGAAGCACACCTGATCTTTAACGAAGCCTCCAAAGCCCTGCTTGACCAGATCGAAACCATTATAAAGCTGATCCGTTCCAAAGGAGTAGGCATCTATTTCTGCACGCAGAATCCCGCCGATATACCCGCTTCCATACTCGGACAGCTCGGCATGAAAGTACAGCACGCGCTCAGGGCTTTTACAGCCGTGGACAGGAAGTCTATCAAGATGACGGCTGAAAATTACCCACTCACAGATTTTTATAAGACGGAAGAACTGCTTACCTCCCTGGGAATCGGAGAAGCTCTGGTAACGGTGCTGAGCGAAAGAGGCACTCCTACCCCATTGGCTGCTACACTGCTGAAGGGTCCCCGCTCGAGAATGAATATTCTGACTCCTCAGGAGATTGATGGGATTATCAGCAATTCGACTATCGCCGAAAAATATAACAAGACCCTGGATTCGGAAAGCGCTTATGAAATCCTGACCAATAAGCTCATGGCCAAGGACGAAGAGGAAAGTGAAGAAAAAGCCAAGCAGGTACAGGAAGTCAAAAAAGGCAGAAAAGAAAAAAGCACCATGCAGCAGGTCATGGACAGCAGCCTGACCAAACAGGTAGGTCGGACCGTCTTCAGAGAGCTTACACGCGGGCTGCTCGGGGTGCTCGGTGTGGGAGGTTCAACCAGAAGAAAGTCCAGAGGATTCTTCTGATGGTTGTTGGTTGTTAGTAGAAGATTATTTTTAATTCAAAATTTAAAACTCAAAATTCAAAATTAAATACACATGGCAGAAAAATTTCAGACCAGGGCTCCGAAAGGAATGGACAAAGAAGCGACCAAGGCAAAAACAGTAAAACTGCTGGAACAGCTTTTTGAGATGCAGAACATTTTGTATGCGCAGTCAAAATACAGCGTTCTTATCGTGATGCAGGGACTGGATGCTGCGGGAAAAGATGGAGCAATTAAGAACATCTTCAGCGGCGTAAACCCGATGGGATGCGCCGTAACCTCTTTCAAAGCGCCTACCAAGGAAGAGCTTGCCCATGATTTCCTATGGAGAATCCATAAGGAAACACCCGCGAAAGGAATGATCAAGATCTTCAACCGCTCGCACTACGAAGATGTGCTGATTACCCGGGTAGAGAAATGGATCGATCAGAAAGAGTCCAAAAGAAGATTCGAAGCCATTAATAACTTTGAACAATCTCTGCAAAGACATAACAACACGGTTATCTTTAAATTCTTTTTAAACATCTCCAAAGAAAAACAAAAGGAGAAGTTCCAGGAGCGCCTCACCGACCCTGCCAAACGTTGGAAATATAATCCTGAAGACATGAAGGCTGCTTCCAAATACGATGCCTACCTGACGGTCTATAAGGATGTGATTAAAAATTGCAGTCCGGCAATACCCTGGACGATCGTTCCCTCCGACCAGAACTGGTTCAAGGAATACACGATTGCCAAAACGCTGGTCGATGGACTTAAAAAACTAAAGCTGGAGTTTCCGAAGGCGGCGAAATAGCGATGGGTGGAACTGATTGCCCTAAGCACGGTTTGCAAGGCTTCTACGAAATGTGTGAACATGTTCATGAGAAACTTGAGAAGGGAATATTCCCTAACATGCTTGAAGTTTCGGTAAATCATATGAAGCTTTGTAAAAGTTGCTGGGAGAAAGGCAATTTTCAATATTTCGAAAAATATGATTGGGAGAAAATCAAACATGCATTGAGTTTTGAAGAACAAGATTCTTTGACTGGAGGAAATTATTATCAAACGCTGCAAAAGTTTCATCAGTCATATACATCATTGAATAGATCAATGATGTGTTGTGTGTGCTTTTATGAAATCAAGCTTAAGCATGCCAGACTAAATGAAGAAAAAGATCCATTTGAAGCGTATGAATTTACTTTACTCCATGAAAATCGGGAAGTAATTGATGAATTAAATCTTTACTTAAAAAGCAATTTTTCTTTTGAAAAAAGACTAAACACATTTGCTGCCCATAAAGAGGCTTTTTATATAACACCAGGTACGATAGTTTACCCTCTTGAAATAGTTGTTTACTACGTTATAGATAAAAGTGATCAGGAAAAAATTTTAAAACTACTAGATGCGTTTTTTAAGAATAAAAGATTAAGCCAAAGGGTTATAAAGTTTTATGAAGATGAGATAAAAGAAACTTATCCCGATGGAGGCTTTTCTTTTAAAGAAGGTAAGCTTCTTGCTCAACATTGGATAAAATAATTCCTCTTTTCCGTGGCCTGTCCCCGACAGGCCACTTTATTTTACAGGCTTCCCTCCTGACAATTTCAAACCATCCCTCTAGCTTTTCTGAGAATTTCTTTGTTAATTATAAAAGCAGACTCGTCGTCTGTAAAACAATAGCATTCATTGGCAGTCATGAAAGCGCTCACAGCATTTTTTTCCATATTGATCACTTTTGCTTCGTGCGGGCAATCCACAATCCAGGATTCAACTCCTTCGCAAAAAGACCTGAATGAGTACCAGGTAAAAACATTTACCTACCCTTCCCTGTCCATCCCCGCCTTCGTAAAATCTCTTCTGAAAAATCACGTGAAAGATTACGCAGTCCTGAACAGCATAAGCTTCCGTGACTTTAGTAAAACTCATGATTTGAACCCACTTGATTCCGGAAATATTGAAAAATTCTATTCCATCAGCATACTGCACGATCTGTTCACCAGCCAGACTGCCTCCAACTGTTCGAAGGGAGAAATTCTCAACATCCCTTACCAATGGCATTGGGTGAATCCAAACCCCAGATACTCCATCCGCCTGACTGAAAATGGAAAACTCCTGAAGGAGACAAAACCATCGGCGGACTTTGCCCGCTATGGCTCCTATGCAGACATCGACAGAACACCTTATCTTTTCCTCAGCGACCTGTTCACGGAAAACCCTAAATACTATTCCCCTGACTGCGACACGTTTTCTACCTTCGGCTGGTGCAGCGAACGAGAAATGGCTTTTGTGAGCCTGCTGGAACTGCTGAATTTTAATGGTAAGGTCGTGGCAGACGGTAATCACAGCTGGTCAGAATTTCTGGTACCAATGAAAACTCAGGATGGAAAAATGAAAAAATTCCGGATACAGACCGACAATACGTTCAACGGACTTAACTGGCTGGAATTGGAAGAGCCGGAAGAAACCTGGAAAAAAAGTACCGGTGATTCTCCCATGACGGGCTGGTATAATCAGAAG
>JBJMLY010000242.1:0-11787 GCA_045805025.1 Cytophagaceae bacterium
ATTCTTTCCTGCGCTCTTGCACAAACGGAACAGGAATTTTATGATGTCTTGCCGGGACAGCAAAAAGTGCTGAAGTCCGAAGGCATGCGCCAGAACGGACAAAAAGAAGGGCTCTGGAAATCATATGACCCGCAGGGAAAGCTTTCCTCAGAAGAAAACTACAGCGGAGGGAAACTGAATGGAAATTATAAGGAATATTATTCCAACGGGAAAACTGCTGCAGAAGGAACCTATAAAAGCGGTGAGGAAGAAGGCCCCTGGAAGGAATATTACAATACGGGGGAAAAGAAGGTGGAAGGTTCGTTCAGCAAGGGGAAGAGAAACGGTTCCTGGAAAGAATTTTATACCAGCGGGCAGGCAGCGATAGACGGCACTTATATCCTTGATAACAAAGAAGGCTCCTGGAAGGAATATTATCCTGGCGGACAAATCAAGATCGACGGAAATTTTAAGAATGGCAAAAGGGAAGGCCTGTGGAAAGATTACTACGAATCGGGACAGTTGCATGTAGATGGCAATTACAAGGACGATCTGCAGGAAGGAACATTCAAAACCTATTACCGCAATGGCATTCTGCACGAACAGCAGGGCTTCGTGGCCGGAAAAGAAGAAGGTCTATGGCTCGAAAATTTTGAAAGCGGTAAGCCAGCCCTCAAAGCCAATTACTCCAAAGGAGAAGCCAACGGTACATGGGAAGAATATTATGAGAACGGTAAGGTAAGCTCCACCGGTCAGTACAAAGCCGGCAAGCCTGATGGCGAATGGAATTATTTTTACGATGCCGGACAATTAAAAAGCCGGGAAATCTGGTCTGCCGGAAAAATCATGAATGTAACCGCTTTCAACGATCAGAAAGGTGTCGCGCTGAATGCGGGAACCATTAAAGACGGTAACGGAACCAGAAGGTATTATTCTCCTACCGGTGTTCTGATCAGCGAAGTAACTTACAAAGACGGTATCCAGGAAGGCCCGGCGAAAAGTTTTTACAACAATGGGAAGCTGAAGATCGAGCTTAACTTTAAGAACGGCAAGGAAGAGGGTGTGATGAAGGAATACGACGAAGAGGGAAAATTAAAAGCACTTACGACGTATGTGGGCGGACTGGAGAATGGCGCTTTCAGAGAATATTTTGATGATGGCAAGGAAAGCACTGAAGGCTATTATAAAGACGGTAAGGAAGACAGTCTCTGGACGGAATACCATAAAAACGGAAGGGTCGCTCTTCAAGGATACTACCTGGACGGACAGCCCGATGGTGAGTGGTTTGAATATTACGATACCGATACACTCGCCGCCTTCGGGATCTATGTGAAAGGATCACAAGAGGGAGTCTGGAGAGAATATTATGACAACGGACAGATGTCATCCGAAGGCGCTTTCGAGAAAGGACAGAAGACCGGCTACTGGAAGAGCTATTTTGAAAATGGCAAGATGGCCATGGAAGGCTACTTCATCGAAGGACTGGAAGATGGTCCCTGGAAAATTTATTTTGACAACGGCAAGCTCAACTCCGAAGGGTCTTATTCCACAGGGCAGGAAATTGGTCCATGGAAGGAGTATTATGAAAACGGCAAGTTGTCATCCGAAGGATCTTACATCGCCGGCAAGGAAGACGGAGTCTGGAAAGAATATTACGACAACGGCATGAAAAAGCAGGAGACAACCTGGGTAAAGGGAAAACTGATGAACATCGGCGATTTCTATTCCAAAGAAGGAAAGATCCTGGTAAAAGGAACATTGAAGGATGGCAATGGCATCAGAAAATCTTACCAGGATAACGGAAAGCTGGAAGCCGAAGGTACCTTTAAGAATGGCTTGCAGGATGGCAAATGGAAATATTATCATCCGAACGGATCAGTTTCCGCAGAAGGCAGTATGAGCAATGGCAACCGCGAAGGCTATTGGAGATATACATTCGATACCGGCAAGCTGGAAGCCGAAGGAAACTATAAAAAAGACGAGCTGACTGGCATCTGGAAATTCTACGATCAGGGCAGAATAAAAGAAGTGAAAAACTTCGACGAGGAGGATCCCGATGGCTACGAGATGGATTGATTTTTTTTTCACTCATATAAAGCGTGAAGTCATAAATTTACTCCGACACAAATTCATGAGAGGATTCCCCTCCTTTTTTAAGGAGGGGTTCGGGGTGGTTTCTCTCACTTTCCTTCTGGCTCTCCAACCTTCGCTTGCCCAACCCACCCAGGAATTTTATCCCGATGGAAAGCTTAAAGCCGAGGGCTCGCTGCTGAACGGACAAAAAGAAGGGACCTGGAAATATTATTATCCCAACCAGACCCTGAACGCCGAAGAAAATTACAAAGACGGCTTCCTGAATGGCGTGTTGAAGAATTACGACTTCGAAGGTAAGCTGATGAGCAAGGAGAACTGGAAAGACGGAGCCGAAGAAGATTCGTCCTACTATTATTACCCCAATGGACAAATCAGAAGAGCGGGGATTTACAGGAACGGTATGTATGAGGGGTTGTGGCATACCTATTATGAGAACGGCAAACCTAAGAACGAAGGCTATTACAGGAATGGTAATCCGGAAGGAGAATGGATCTTTTACTCAGAATCAGGCGTGAAGATCTATGAGGGAATCTATAAGAACGGCAAAGAAGAAGACCACTGGCGCTACTACGACGAAAAGACCGGCTGCCTCCAGTTTGAAGGAGACTACGCAGAAGGCAAAAAGACCGGTATCTGGCTTGAATATAATAAGAAAGGGAAAGTAACGAAGAGGGTGCAGTTCTGATCTCATTTTTGAATTATTTGTGAGGATAAACGGCGGCGAAGAATATTTCAGAATAATGCTGTTATATCATCCTGCGCGCAGTCGAAGCATTTATTTTAGATTATTTTTGTAGTTAGTCATATATCACATAGACCATACTTATGAAGACTCCCATCATATTATTGTTAACAGTAATAATTAATTCGGTATACTCACAGACATTAATTTTGACAGGAAAAGTAACTGATGAAAGAAGCGGAAATCCATTAATGGCCGATATTTCTATTTACAGTGGAAATCAAATAAAGGTCTATCTGAACGCTAAAACTGATTCTTTGGGTAAGTATTCTATCGAACTGAAGCAAGGTAAATACAAGATAGAGTTTCATGTGCCTTATCATTACTCCTATGTAATCTGGACTGATTCGACAATGACAACCCAAGAGAATTACCTCGTATTGCCAGTGGATGAAGAATATTTTAAATTTTCTTTTAAATTCAATTCGTACGACATTAAAGATCTTGATTCCAGCTTTAGCCGGATTGGTAGAAATATGTTTTTTTTTCCACGTGCTAAATTACATACATATGTTAAAGCTGATAGTTCAGAACAAGATCCAAAGAGTCTTGTTAGAAAAAGAGCTATGGTTGTTAGGAAGCAACTTATTGCCAACGGCATTCCTTCAAGGAGATTAAGAATATACAGGGTAATAGAAAACGGAAAAGATGAATATGAAATCAGAGCAAACCGGACTTTATTTTTTTGTCATTCCTAAATCGCTTTATATGAGATTATTTTTCATTTTTATTCCGTCCGACATGATAAAAACTCTGATTTTAAATGAGTGCCTTTGTCTGCATTCTGAGTGTTGAATGTTTGTAAAAGAAAGTAGCTTGTCATATGACAAGCTGCTTTCTTAGGGGTTTCAGATAAATCATTGCACTTCTTTAATCACAAAAATCATAGTTTAAAATGCACTCACCACCAGCAGCGCATTAATAGCAATATAAGCCGTGATTACGAATAGGAAAGAATACCAGTCGGTCTTCCTGGCCTGCTCAACCCGTTGCGTTGCATAGAAGCGGTAAGCGATTACCGTAATGATCAGGTTTATCAGAATGAAAACAAACGTGAGTACGTGAATCTTGTCTACCAGGGTGTACATGGTTGTTTCAGGCAGCATGGAGTCGACGATGTATTTATTACCGATCGCAGCAAACAGAGCGCCTACCAATAGTCCGAATCTTTCCGCATTTTCAGGCCCCATGAAGAAGACCAGCAATGAAATACCGAATGCTACATATAAGCCGGTAAAGAGTTTAAAGAAGAGTCCCGTACCTTCTCTTTCGATTGTAAAGGTGACCGTAGCCGCAGGATAAGTGCTGCTGCCCGATGCCAGCTCGGGATCGCCGTAGCTGGTCTCGTAGGTGATAGGCTCAGCCTTTACTTTAAAGTCGGAGATCTTCCAGCCCTCGATGTGAATTCTCTTGTCGTATTTGCTATTGGCAATATCAGGTACAAATACCATGGAAGAAGTGTCGGCATTGGCTTCCTCAATCTCAATGATCAGCTTCTGTTTATCAAAAGGGAAGTGGCGTACATCCCATTCTTTCTTAATAGTAGCCCGGCATTTCTGAGTGGCCCAGTTGATGTTATTTTTTTTCTCGGTATCGGGAAGAAGAAATTCAAACTCCTTCGCATTGACAATTTCAGTGGAACCCAGCATCTGCAGGCTGTCATTTTTATAGTTAAACCACATCCAGAAGTCAACGCTGAACGCTTTTTCGCTCAGACTGAAATCAAAGATGGATGTCACGTAGATTCCGATCTTGCAGGTATCTTTTTGCTGTGCATGGGAAAGGTTTGAAAGCAGGATAAAAAAGGCAATCAGAGTAAGGATTCTTTTCATAAGCTATAAAAATTTGTAAGGACATACTAAGCTAAAAATTTTAAGGGGAAGGACAAAGAAAAGATGTATTTAGGATGTAAAATAACCCGGGACAAGAGACTATTTTCAGAAAACTGGTATATTACTATATGGTAAGGCTTATTTTCAGCATCTTAATTCTACTCCATTTTCAGACAGGAATGGCTTGTATGTCGGCTCATCAGGACAGGTTGTTTCCTGTTGGCATATGCGCTGAAGGTTTGGTGGTAGTAGAAGTTCATATGCAAAGGTATGACAAGCCTGATAAAGAAGATCGGCTTGATCCGGCCTGGCATATATTGAGTTATCTTAATCTGTATGATAAGAATCATAAAATTCTTAAATCTGAAATTCTGGATACGATTAATGTTCTGGAATCTTTATACAACAAGCCTCTTGCGAATACCTTTTTAAAAGGATTGCAGAAGGCAAAGCAGATTCCCGGATTGGTGCTGGCCATGCCCGTTTCAATAAATTTTTGCGATTATCGTCAGGATTGCTCCAGCGCTTCTCTGGAATTCGATACGATAAAAAATAAGGTTTTTATCAGGCCAGGCAATCAGAAAAAGAAGGTTGAAGTCTCTGTGCTCAGGGATACTATTTCCATTGCCGCAAATTATCTTGGGTATTCAGCTCAGTATGAACTGCAGGTAAAAGAGCTTAAAAATTTCTTGTATATCAGTTCAGTGAGAATATTTAAGGTCGGTGAGAAGACGCTTACTATTTTTCATTTGGGCAGCGGACAAGGTATGTATTCAGCCGATGATGAAATGCGACAGGTTTATCCGCCCGGAAAAGAATATAAGCCCGATTTTCAGTTCACAAATCTGGAGGCAAGCATCTTTGAAGAACCGCTTCTTCATCACGGCCACGGCTTTGACTTCTTTATTCTCCAATAAGCAGAGTTACTTCTTAATAATTGTATACTCGACCCGTCTGTTCAATGCTTTATGTTCTTCCGTATCGTTCGGAACGACTGGTTTTTTAGAACCATAAGCTTTCAGTTTGATCCTGTTTCCGTCAACCCCTTTCTGTACAAGGTAATCTTTTACCGTCTGAACCCGGTCCTTAGCCAGGATCATATTAGCTTCTTCAATTTTCGAGTTCTGGTTGTCTTCCTTGCTGGTATGTCCGCCGAGCTCAATCTCCACGGTAGGATTATCATTTAAAAATTGGGCAAGATGGTCCAGCTCGGTGTACGACTCTGTTTTCATATGGGCTGTTCCTTTTTCAAAGAGCAGGTTGTTGATCTTGACAGATTGCCCTACCGCAATGGCTTCCAGCTTCAGGTCTTTGCTCAAACGCCCATCGACCTGCGCGTTTTCGTGCAGGGTAATGTATCCTTTGGCTTTTACTGTAATCTGGTAAGCCCCGCTTTCCGGTAGTTCGATGGAATAACTTCCATCCTGTCCGGCACCTGTCGTATATTTTTTAGTTCCGTCAGCGCTGCTGACTTCTATTTCAGTGCTGATGCCATTGCCGGTGGCAGCATCGTAACTTTTTCCTGAAAGGGAATAACTCACCGCAGGAGGAATGGGCTTTACTTCTTCTTCCGGCGCGATGACCACGGGCTCTTTTTGGATCCTGGCTTTTTTCTCTTTCTTCCTCAGATCGATCAGGATCTGTGCTTCAATGCCCAGGTTGCTGCCCCGGGCTTTTAATGCTTTTGTGCCGAAATAATTCGGAGCTTCCACATTGATTTGCTCAAAGTTGTTTCTGAAAAGATTCATCTGGTAATAAGGCTTTACGCCGATCATCAGGCGGGAGGAACGGCCGAAGGGATAGATGAAATATTGCAGAAAGGGCGTAGCGCCTATGTTGAAGAATCCCTGAATTTTCTTGTAGTCAGGGCTGTCGGTGGTAACCCTGGTTTTCATATTGCCTCCCGAAATATCGACAAAGCCACCGTATCCGAAATCAACGTTCCCGCTTCTTTTGTTGATGACAGTCAATCCGAAACCGAAAGAAGGCATTTTAACTTTTATATCCCGGTGCCATGGACCGGGATCCGTCGCAAGACCGGGACCGCCGGCTTCCGAAAAATATTTTTTGATAGAATACCTCATTTCAAAAATTATATCCTCGTCAAGGTCAAGGCCCATAGAAACACAAAATCCTTTGGGAATATGCATTTTGTCAAGACTATCGGTGACAGTGTATCCTCCTGTTTTGTTGGGTATGGAATTATAGGCTCGTATGAAGCGGTTCATGCCTCCCATTCGTGAATACCCTATATTATATCCTGCACCGATGTATCGTATGCCCTTCACCTGGGCTTCTGAAAAATGGATGATCAGTAAAAAAGAAAATAAAAAAAATGACCTGAGCTTCATAGGAAAAATAGTTCTGATTCTTTAAAGTTAAATCATTGTCTCTATTCTTACTATTCAATGCAGTAAAAAATATCCCCTGGCGTTTGCCTCTATTATTCAGGAGATAGAAGAGAGACTAAAAAGGACGATCAGGAGAAGGATAATAAAAATTAAAAAGAAAAACAGGAGCCCTGTCAGATAAAGGTTACGGCTTACAGAAGAGGGCTCTTTGGAGATGAAACTTTTGAATATAAAGACTAATCCAATCGGACTGCTCAAGGTTGCGCAGGCTATTAGAATGTCAAAAATAAGAATCAGATTTTCAGGAGCTTCCGGAAAAAAAATCCCGGCGATCAGTCCGGTTAGGAGCCAAAGGCCATAGCTGTACAAACAGAGGCGGAAAAAGAATTTAGCCCTGATGAGATTTTTAGGAACAGAGCTACTTAATTCTGATGTATTGGAATTGTTCATTCGATGAACTCCTGGAGGATTTTAAAACCCTCCAGGAGTTATTTTATTAATCATTTTTGATCTCCAGAATACAATCCTTTTTGAAGTCATAGGTCTTTGCCTTGATCAGATAAGGCAGGAGTCCCAGTCCCATGGCACCGGCGCCTATCCCGAGCAGTATAGGCCCCTCGTTCGATTTGGTGGAGACTGTATCTCCGCCTATGCCGCTACTTTTCGGAGAAATGGTTTCGATGGTTCCTGCCATCAGCGCTACACCGCCTACAACCAGCAGAGGCGCGCTGACAATCCTTGAGATAGAATGAAATTTTGAGGGTTTCCGTATGGCTGAAAAGTCGCTAATCTGATATTCCACCAGGGCGTTTTCATCTTCGTTCGGAAGATAAATGACCACACTGCTGTCCTTGATCTGTTGTATAACGCCCTTGGTAAAGGAGCTGTCTCCATTCAGCTTAAAGAAAAACGTTTTTTTAGTCTGGATCATTTTCACTTCATCCGTATTTTTGTTGCGGATGTTCAGGTAATTCTGTCCTGAGGCGATTGTTGAAATCAGCAGGAACAGTATTAGCATTAAGCGGTTGGTTTTCATCTTTTCTTTTTCTCTTTATGCCAAACTACACTTCAATGTAAACTTTAGCAATGTTTTTTTATTGATTGAATTATTTATTTCAATATCACCTCATACACAAATGTTCTTCCCTGGGTCAGATTAAATACCTGCAGGTTGTTCTTTTGTTCTACAGGCAGGGCTTTTCCTTTTATTCCGTCTACAGATAAGGGAAGAATGCTTACTGTTCCTTTTGTCTTCAGGCTTACTTCCCCATTTATAACCTGAGCCATGATGGGCAGGGTTCCGATGTCTACCAGGGCGGAGCGCGAATCGTTGTAGATTTGGCCGCTCATTTTTGTGGGCCCGACTACCACCAGGTAAAAATTCTTTGACTCGCTCAGGGGCAGGTTATCTTTGGATACCGCGATGACCGAAGCCCAGGAGTTATTTACTTTAACCTTCATGATGGGAAGATCAAATTCTTTGGAATTCAGCGCACCAGTAATGCCCTGTACCTTGGGGGAGTTGATTTCCATAAATCCCTGTTTGGAATTGCAGGTAAGCTCGCCGGTCTCGCTGCGGGTGATCTTTTCAGCTGCGTCGTAGTATGAATCGTATTTCGAAGGCTCATCGGCTTTTTCCTGTTTATAGGTCTTGGCCACTTTGGTGATCAGCGGCAATGTCGGGTGCTGATCCAGGAAATCGGAGTAAAGGGGAAGCGAGCTGCTGGCTTTTTCGCTGATATGGTCAAGCACCAGTCCGTTGGCCGTTTTGATGTCTCCTCTCAGGAACATAGGAGCGGCTGCCACCCATTGAGCCAGGAACTCGGGAGATCGCGCCAGAGAAAGGGAATTAATGCGCTCTTCTCCTACGGCGTATCCATCGAAGTCGAAGTGCAGCATACCATCAGCGCCCTGAAGTGCGGAGTAGGCCGAAACAAAAGGAGCTCCTTCCAGCAGGTATTCATTCGGGTAACAGTCATTATATTCTGTGACCAGAAAAGCCATGTTGTTCCATTTGTATTTACAGATGTTATTAATGGTGGATTTGGCCGGAGTCCTGATCTGTGATGTATTATCGACCGGCGCGTACAGCACTCTTGACCAGTCGCCGCCTGTTTTCCAGAGCTGAGGGTGATCCCAGTAATCGTTGGTGATGATGAAATCGGTTGCTGTATTGTTCTTCTGATACGATAATACCGGTATCGGAAAGTTACTTCCGCTAAGCGGATATTTTACTCCGATCTTGCGGAGTTCCTTATACATTTCTGCATAATATTTTTTTTCCACGCCATTGAGGAAGCTGATGCTTTCATCCACATCGCCGTTGGTCCCGCTTTTTTCCATAATCCTCGGGCCTCCGGCTTTACCATAGTCCAGTGCGAAGACCGACAGTTTTTTACCAGGATATTCAGCGGCGAATTGCTCTTCCAGCTCCAGTCTGTAGGCTTCGTTCAGGATATCGCCTCCAAAATGAATGAAGGCAGAAGACTCATTGATGAATTCGGACGCTACGATTGCTGGTTCGTCGGTATAGGCTTTGCCGGTATAAGCGTTCTTATGGGTGAGAAGATTCCTGGCATATTCTTTTTGTAGCTGAATGATTTTCGCGTCAAAATACCCTACCTGCTTTCCGCCCAGATCGGGAGGCTTATTGCTCACGCCATCTTCTTCGCTGAATTCGCGGTGTACGAGCAGGTCCATGAAAATATAGATTCCTTTTTTCTTCAGGGCTGCGATCAGGTAATCGAGTTTGTCAAGGCTTTCAGACGATAAAGTTCTGGTGAGCGTGTTGCCGCCGAAAATATTAGGCTTGGCCCAGGGAGCGTCCATATGGTGAAGCCTTACCAGGTTGCATCCCATTTTGGCGAGTCTGGCCGCCATAGAATCTGCCTTTGCCTTACTCGGAAAACAATTTCCTGCTACAATATTGGTTCCCCAGAACCGTACAGGAGTTCCGTCTTCGAATTTAAAATGTCCGTCAACGGTTTTTATAAAACCATGCTTTCCAGCAGGTGCATCCAGCAGAGAAGACCAGTCCACATAGTGACTTCCATCTTTTTTTACATTGGTCTCCAGTTTATACCACTCGCCTTCATTGGTAGGTCCGGTGATCTGACCGGCTTTTACCGATTGCCCGGTTTCATTGATCAGTTTCAGGTCTATATCGTCATACCATACGCTGCCCTTGGCATTTCCCAGGGCAAGCATGATCTTGATTTCGCGCGCTCCTTCCGGAACCGTATATATTTTTTTATACAAGGTCCAGGCAGTAGTGCCCATGGCTTGTCCGGTTACAGGAGGATATCCGCCCACCTGTGATCCTCCTTCATCCAGAAATTCACAGGCAATGCGTGCCATCTCCCATGGGTTGCTTCCTTTTACCACATTTTCGGTTTTCATCCATCCTGCCAGCTCTACTTTTTTCACGCCTTCGGGAATCATAACCTTCTGGTCGGCTCCGCTCCATTTGAATTCATCCGCATAGACCTTCATCGAGTAATCGCCGGAGTGAGGATCTTCTTCCTGCTCTCCTCCCCAGAAATTCCATCCTTCTTTTTCGTTTTCGAAACCTGGATTTTTAATCTGGTTCTGCGCGTAGCCGGGTAAAATCAGGATTGCCAGAACTGGTATTAAAGCGAGCAACTTCTTCATAAAATTGGTTTTAATCTCAAAAAATAAGGATTTTTTCTAACCAAATCATCATTCTGAGGTTAATAATTTATATACATAGTATAGATTTTTTCAGCTTATGGCCAGAACGATCATCGTATCAAACCGTTTACCGGTCAGCATTACAAAAAAAGATGGTAAACTGAATTATACCACAAGTGCTGGCGGACTGGCAACAGGCCTTGGTTCCATTTATAAGCAAGGAAATAACCTCTGGATCGGCTGGCCCGGCTTGTACCTCAATGAGGAATCGGAAAAAGAAGAAGTATGCCGCGAGCTTCAGAAGGATAATATGGCTCCTGTATACCTGACCCAGGAAGATATCGAAAAATTTTACGAAGGATTTTCCAACAGTACTTTATGGCCTTTGTTCCATTATTTTCCCAAATATGTAGACTTCGGGGAAGAGAACTGGAACAGCTATAAATATGTCAACGCACTTTTCTGTGATACTATTTTAAAGTATGCGGAAAAGGACGATGTCATCTGGATACACGATTACCAGCTGCTGCTGCTGCCAAGTATGATCCGGGAAAAGCTTCCGGAGTCGAGCATCGGATTTTTTCAGCATATACCATTTCCTTCCTACGAAATATTCAGAATATTGCCCTGGAGGGAAGAGCTGCTGAGAGGGATGATCGGGGCTGACCTTCTGGGTTTTCATACCTATGACGACGTGAGGCATTTTCTCAGCGCTGTAAGCAGGATCACGGGTATTGATAATAAAATGGGAGAGATGCGGGTAGGCGACAGACTCTGTAACGTCGATTCTTTTCCTATGGGAATTGATTATCAGAAATTTGAAACAGCGGCTACGGCCCCCGAAACGAAAGCAGAAATTGAAAAGTATTCCAGAGAACTTGGCTCCCAGAAACTGATCATTTCGATCGACCGCCTTGATTACTCCAAAGGAATTCCCGAAAGGCTCATAGCGCTTTACGAGTTCTTTAACCGTTACCCAGAATATTGCGGAAAAGTTTCGCTCATCTTTGTGATGGTTCCCTCCCGGGATAAAGTTCCTTTATACAAACAGCTTAAAATGGAAATCGATGAGCTGGTAGGAAGGATCAATGGTAAGTTCGGTACCATAGGCTGGACGCCGGTATATTATTTTTACCGA